>NZ_JBSFMT010000030.1:0-114975 GCF_053599695.1 Streptomyces sp. NPDC000878
CAACGGCACCAACTTGGGGCCCCGACGAGGAACTGACGCACCAACAGCAGAAGTCACACACCAACTAACGATCAACTACTGGCGCAGGACACTAGTACTCCAGCAGTACTTCGTGGCTTGACCTGGGGGAACGTCGAGCGGTGAAGCTACACCTGCACCGCGTGCGGAGCTGTGTCCCCCAGGGACAAGAACTCCGCCCGTGTGATGCTCCTCCGGGCTGGTCTGACCCCGGCTGGTGTTGAGGGCGTAAGGCCTCCTGGAGCGCTGCTCCAGGAGGCGGCCTGAGCCAGGAACCCCCTCCCTTCAGGGAGGGGAGCAGTCAAGGTTGCAGTGAGTGACCGCGTGTGTTCCCGAGCAGCGAGTCTCAGGTGCCGGCGCCGTTGCGGGCCGCTTGAGAGTGCCCGCTGACCTCTCCTCCGCCGGGACCGGCCGGTGAATGGCCCCCGGTCGGCTCCGCGCCACCGCCGAGCCGGCCGCGATGCGACCGGACCTCGGCCCGGCCGTGTCTTCGGCGTCTGCCGCGGTGTCGTCGAAGACGCCGCGGCAGACGCGGCGGAGACAACCTCCGTGTATTCAGTGACCGCGTCGCCCCGTCCGGTCCTGTCGCTCCGTGGCGTGCCGTGCCGGGAGGACGGTACGGGTCGAGCGGCCGCGTCGAGTCGGCCGGTCAGTTCAGGAGGAGATGGATGCCGTTCTTGTCGGCCCCCCGGCGCGATGCCACCCGTGGACCGGAGACACCGGAGGGAAGCACGGGTTCCGCGGCCCGCGGCCGCGGTCCCGGCGGTTCCCGCAAGGCTGCCGCGGACCTGCAGCGCCGGTTCGGCAACCGCCGCGTCCAGCACGTGGTCCAGACAGCACTCGACGTGGGCCGGGTCGATGATCCGCTGGAGCGGGAGGCCGACCGGACCGCGGAGCGGGTCACGGGCACGTCGTTGCGTCGGGCGCCGGCGTTCGCCCGGGACATACCGGCCGCGAGCGGTGGCGCGGCGGATCCGGCGGTGACGGGTGCGGTGGGCCGGTTGCGTGGTGGCGGGGGCGGGCGTCCGGTGCCGGAGGGGATCCGGCGGCGGATGGAAGGCGCGTCGGGCGCGGATCTGAGCGGCGTGCGCGTGCATGTGGGCGGCGAGTCGGACCGGTTGAACGAGTCCCTGGGAGCGCGGGCGTTCACGGTGGGTTCGGACGTGTTCGTTCGGCGTGCCGAGTTCCGGCCGGGGACGACCGCCGGCGACGCGCTCCTGGCACATGAGCTGACGCACACCATCCAGCAGGGTGCGGTCGCGGCGGCCCCGGGGACGGCGACGCGGACCGCGCCGTCGGTGCAGCGGCTGGCGGCCCCCTACCGGGCGCCCATGGGTTTCCGGGCGTTCTACGGGAACAGGGCCCTTGCGGACGAGTACGTCCGGGGGTTCGAAGCCAAGGTCGGTGCCCACTACTTCAATGACCAGGACACCGTGGAACTCGCCAGGGTCGCCGTCGAGAAGCTGAAGGACACGCTCAGCACCATCATCAGGAAGGAACTGGAGAAGGCTGATCCGGCCGCCGAAACGGAGCAGGAGGCCGAGGACCGTGCGCGGAGGGCGTTCTTCCGCGACGACGTGATGTCCGCCGGGCAGGTCGGGACGGGCGTCCCCTACGAGGAGCTGCTCCAGAAGGGCAACGTCCGCGAGCTGATGACGGCCTTCTTCAACGCTGCCTACTACAACAGCAATACCCTCCCCTCGGGGGCCGCGGGATCCGTCGACACCCTCCAGAAGAAGGTCATCTCGGGCGCCGCGGAGCGGGCACTGGCTGCGGAGCCGACCCCGATGCCGACAGAGGATGGCCATGACGCCGCACCCGGGAACGAGCGGCAGCGCGACGAGTTGCGGCGCGTCGGCCGGTGGCTCGGAAGCCACCGCCGGCGTGCCGTCTCCTGGTTGAAGGGGTTCGCCAGGGACCCGTTCGCCACGGGCAACGTCGCGGCGCTGTCCGCGTCGCCGCGCTACCAGTGGTTCACTCTCATGGCGAGCGTGCTGGGGCGCCGCACGATCGGCGGCGACGAAGTGCAGCCGAGGACGCCGAAGTACTACGCCGACGCGGGCACGCCACTCGGTGAACTGGAGCAGCGTTTCGTCGCGCGCCATCTGGATCTGGCCGAGGACGAGCGGCTGCCGGACGGCCAGCCCTTGCCCTGGCGGGAGGGGGCGGTCGCGCTCCGGCCGATCTCGAACCCCTGGTCGCGGAGGGTCCGTTCCTTCGGGATCCCGGTGCAGACGGGCATCTCGACGACGACGGCCAGGATGCTCCTGGCCGCGAAGCTCATCGGCCTCGACCCACAACAACAGGAGACGTTCCTGGGGGCACTGATGGCCTGGATGCTGCCCGGCAAGGACCACACGCTGTTCGAGATCCAGCGTGGTGCCGGGATCGCCGGCCTCAGGATCGACGGCCGCGACCCGTCGAGTTCCCGCTACACCTTCGTCGACGCGTACCAGAACCTCCCCGGAAAGCCGAAGATCGGCGATGTGCGTGCGATGGCCGACGAATCCGCGCTGCCTCACGACCGCCTGTACGACGACGCGATGGCTTCCGGCAGGATCGCCGAGCATGGAGCCGACTGGCTCACGACGGTACATGATGTTTTCGACGAGTACGTCGACGATCCGGACCTCGCAAACTTCAACGCGATGTACGAGGATTTCGAGAACTCGCTGGATCACGACGCGGGCCTGACGCCCGAACAGGGGGACGCGAAGCGCGGCTGGCGAGCCGAGAAGGAAAAACTCGAAAGTCTGAAGAAAGTCATCGACTTGTACCGCGAGGAGAACGGGCTCAGCGTCGACGAGTTCAAGCTCCTTCTGTCCAAGAGACACCGGCAGGCGCTGACCGCGTGGACCGGCCCGCTCTTCCCGCTGCTGAACGACGCCATGAAATACCGTCATTCCTGGAATCCGGCAAAGCGTCTCCTGGGGTATGCGCTGTTCCGGAGGAAGGTCGGCATGATGGTGGGAGAGGGGCGTATCCTCGCCTTCTCCTATGCATCGAAAATGCCGCAGGCGCTTGTCTCCGAACAATTCGAGCGTGCGAAACAAGCACCTCACTCCGCAGCGGAATGGAAGAGGTACCAGAACGAGCTTCCCGCACTGAGACGGCGCCTGTATGAGGAGATCAGCTGGCAGTCGGACATGGCCTACGACGCTCTCCAGCAGTTGCCGAAAGTCGGCAAGGAGTCGAAGCCCGTCATGGTGTTCCGGGGTGAGCGGGCGAGCGCAGGCGTGGGAGTGTGGCGGGCGAGGCGGTCGTGGGCGAAGGGCCGGAGGCTTCGGCAACTTCTCAGCTTCAGCCGCAGCAAGGCGATCGCCGACAACTTTCGGGACGGCGTGGGCATGGGGCTGCTGATCGTCGCCAAACTGGTCGGCAAGTACGCCCGGGACATCGCTCCGTTCTCCAGCGCGGTCCACGAATCGGAGGTCCTTCTGCCACCGGGCGCTCACCTGGCCCCGATGGCGGAGGGAGAGGCCGCCGAAGCGGCCACGGCCGCGGGGGTGAACAGGGGCGACGCGGTCTTCGTGAAGGAGGCGTGAGGTCGGCAGGCGGGAGGGTGATCCGCAACCGCGAGACACATGCCGATCGCCTACGACGGCCCGCTCGGTCACGACCCCTTACCGCGAGGCCTGCGAGTGGGCCGGGTGCGGCGATCTCCGGCGGGTGGCGGAACGGTGCGGCGACGTCGAGATTGTCGACCTGCACCGCGTGTACCGCGGAGAGTGATGCGCGCGGTGTGCGTCGGGCGGGTCGGAGCCTCGTAAGCGGTGGTCACGCTGTTCGGGCGTGCGGCTCGCTGGTTGCGGAAAGGCGTGATGAGCGCGGACTCATTGTGCGAAAATCTCAACTCTCCTTATATGTAACGCGAGTTACGGTTGGTCATTTCGTGATGGGGCGTCTGCTCCGGGCCACCCGGCGAGTGCACCAGAAGATGGGCGAGATTCTGGTCGCGCCGGAGAGTTCGGCACCGGCGCGACGACCGGAAAGGATGCTTCACATGCGTTCCTCTCGGAGTGAGGCAATGTCGGTGCCGAAGGCACGGGCCATCGCCGCAGCCCCCGCGTCGCAGGGGCGTCGGCCCGAACCTTCGCGGGACGGGCTGCTGCGGCTGCAACAGCGGTACGGCAACCGTGGCGTGCGGGGCATCGTCCAGGCGAAGCTGAACGTCGGCCCGGTCGACGATCCCCACGAGCGGGAGGCCGATCGGATCTCGCGGCTGGCGATGGGATCCTCGGCAGAGTCGTCGGTAAGGCGGTCGCCCGAGGCGATCGGGTCCGTGCCCGGTGCGGCCGGGGGCGTCGCGGACCCGGGTGTGGAGCGGGCTGTGACCCGGGCCCGCGCCGGTGGACGACCGGTGCCGGACAGGGTGCGGCAGAGGATGGAACGGGTGTCCGGTGTGGACCTCGGCGGGGTGCGGGTGCACGTCGACGCCGAGGCGGACCGACTCAATGAGGCCTTGGGGGCCAGGGCCTTCACGGTGGGCGCCGACGTGTTCGTCCGGCGCGACGAGTACCGCCCCGGCAGTGCCCGCGGTGACGCGTTGCTGGGCCACGAGTTGACGCACGTGGTGCAGCAGTCGGGGGCGGGCGAGTCCGTCCAGAGATTGCTCAAGAACCGACACCCGTGGCACGGAGTCATGCTGGCCGGCACGGCCGTCCTTCAGAAGGCGGCCGGGCCCGTCGGCAATCCGCAGGTCGGCACCGTCGGGCTCGGGCAACGGGTCCAAGTGACCAACAGGGCGGCCAACTTCCTCCGCATCGACGCGAACGGAGTCGTCGGATACGTTCCGCACACAGTCGTCGACGAGGCGACGGCGAACAGAATGCAACGGGGGCTGGGCGACAAACTCCGGTGGAAGAACTCCGACGCGTCGGGGCTCTCCACCACCGGGGATTCGGAGTACTACGGCACGGACTTCGCGGCATGGGCGTTGGGGAAGGGCGGAGAGTGGCTCATGGCGCCGGGGGAGTTGACGCGGACGACGACCCTCAACTGCTGGGAGGCGATTCTGTACGCCGCCTACAAGGTCGGAGCCCTCACGTGGAGAGACCTGAACAACGTGTACACCATGGTGGCGGCCAATCCTGGCCTGTCGCTGATGACCGCGATGGTGGGCGCTCATCCGCGCTCCGCATATGTCAACGGCGTCAGTGAGCCCGAACGGGGAGATCTGGTCTTCTTCAACGGACTTGACCACGTCGCGTTGGCAGCCGGCCAGAAGCTTGGCACGGATACGGTCGTCTACAGCTTCTGGCCGGCCCCGGACGTGGCTTTCTCCGACTCGTTGAACGGTACCGTCGACAGAGTCAAGGAATGCACGATAGAAGAACTCGTGACCGTCATACAGGGCTGGGATCCGACGGGTCCGGCGCCGGTCGTGGAGTTCGCGGATCCGGCGTGGACGGGGTAGTCGCCGCGGCCCCGGGCAGGCCCTGACGCCGACTGCCCGGGTCACGTATTCGTGCCCGTGACCTCGTTCGAGTGCGACGTCCGCGCAGGCACTCCGCCAGCGGCACATCACGTACTACCGCGAGGGCGGGGCACCAGGTGGCCTGGGCCAGTTGCAGCAGGACTGCCCGACGTGCGGGATCGGCGTTGGCCGCGTTCCCCGTCAGGTTCCTCTGTTCGGACTCCTGGAGTTCGCGTCTTCCCTCAGGGTGGATGTCGTGCCAGGGCACCCGGTGGCCGCGGATCCGGTGCGAGGACGTGGGCCTTCCGGTGGCGTGATCTACGTCACGTTGGTCGGCGAACCGCGACGTCACGGCACCCGAGGTCGCGGCGCCACATCCTCTGAGGCGTACCGGAAGACGCTCGCGCAGACGGCCGGGGGACGCCGGGCGCATAAGCCTCTTGTGCAGGCTGATCGGTACCGTGGCGACACGTCACGATGCCGTCCCAAGGAGGCTCCTCTGGAGGGGGGCCTCGACTTGGACCGGCTCGCTCGGCGGATCCACCTGCCCGGGGGCGACATCCGCGACATCGCCGTCGCGGGTGTTTTCCTCGCCGCTGCGGACGCTGGGGTGGTCACGATGGGGTATCTGCTCCGGGCCGCCCGGCGCGAGTTTCCAGAAGATGGGCAGGATTCTGTCCACAGGACGGTTCGGCACCGGCTCCACGACCGGAAGGACGCCTCGCATGACCTCTCTCCAGTCCCCTCGGCGTGATGCGGCGTCGGCGACGAAGGTGCCGACCGCTGCTGCCGAAGGGCCCCTGCGGCAGGTGCGCGGGCCCGCGCACCCCCGGGACGGGCTGTTGCGCCTGCAACGCCGGTACGGCAACCGCCTCGCGCGGGGGATCATCCAGGCGAAGCTGAACGTCGGTCCGGTCGACGATCCACTGGAGCGCGAGGCCGACCGGGTCGCGCGCCTGGCGACGGGGGCGTCGCCGTCCGCGACGGCGCAGCGTGCGCCGGAGGCGGGGCGGCACGTTCCGGCCGCCGCCGGTGGTACGGCGGAGCCCGCGGTCGCGCGGGCGGTGGAGCGGGCACGCGGTGGCGGCCTGGAGGTGCCCAGCGGTGTCCGGGAACGGATGGAGCGGGTGACCGGGGCGGATCTCGGTTCGGTGCGGGTACACGTGGGGTCGGAGCCGGATCGGCTCAACGACGCTTTGGGGTCGCGGGCGTTCACGGTCGGCTCGGACGTGTTCGTCCGGCGAAGCGAGTACCGGCCGGGTACCTCCCGCGGTGACGCACTGCTGGGGCACGAGTTGACCCACACCGTCCAGCAAGGCGCCGCCGGCCCCGGGCTCGGGTGCGCTCCGCTCACCACCGCGCAGCGTTATGTCGACATCCCGGCCGCCGACCCCCGGTATCCGACGAAGCATGCCGCTGATCGGAGGGAGAACGACCAGTACTTCTTTCCCAGTCAGCGAGAGGTAAATGGCAGTTGGTTCGAGAATGCGGACGCTTTGGTCCTGAACCACATCAACATCGCCGAGTTGAGGCCCAACCTGGCTTACGCGGACACGCCCGATCTGCGCTTCTCTGATGATTTCGATCTCGCCGTCGAGATAGGTGCGGGTGTCGAGTCCAAGGTTTTCTATGCCACAAAGGAACGGATAAAGGAATCGAACTCCGGACTCACCGAACACGTGCGGTTCGTCAGGACTTCCCGATACCTGGAGGTGCAATTGCGGGGCCCGGATTCCCGTTCCGGGGCTGCGCTCACCCGCCACCTGTATCAGGTCGAGCCTCAGGAAGCACTTCCCAAGGAGAAGGGGCTGCAAGGTTTCCGCCAGTCGGTTTCCGGAATGTTCGCCAAAGCAGGGCCCAGGGGACTGCGACTCCGGACTCCGCAGGACTGCGAGCATATGTCGAACTGGGTCGTAGCCTCTGGCCGCCTTCTTGCCCAGTGGTGGGTCGAAACCCTGGCCGAGGTCCTCGATGAGGTCATCCTCACCTTGACGGGAGCCCTCGACCCGCTCATCGGGTCGTATGCGGAGAGCTGGAGGGCATCGAGCCCCGTGAACCTTCGGGGCGCGTACGAGCAACATGCTCGCCTGATGGTCGACAAACTCTATGTGCTCGACGACGGATACCCAGGCCGGCTGCGTGATGAGCTGGGCACAGCGTTGAGACAGCGTCAGATCAGCGAGTTCCTACCCGGGGCGGTGACCGTGGGGTCGCGTTTGATGACCATGGGAAGCGGGATATCCGATAGCGAGAAGCGGCGTGCCGATCCGCCGTTCCAGTACCACTACGCCGGCGTGGTGGCCGTCAGCGGTGGGGACTATCTCACGATGGAGAACTACGCTCGGCGCGACGATAAAGTCCAAACCGCGACAGGGGGCAGCGGCGACCCGCTCTGGTTCTTCTACATGTACGGCACGAATCCCGACCATGCGACCAGCAACGAGACATGGCACAGCAGGTGGGTCGGTTCGGGCAGCTTCGGCGGCTTCCCGTTGTCGTTCATGTCGGAGTAGTGCGCCCGACCTCCGCGCTCGCCCGGCGGCCCTGCGCCGGGGTCGATCGGCGCTGCGGCGGCGCTTCGTCGGCCGTTGGATGCCGCGACCGGTGAGCGACGATCCGGGGCGGACCCGGTAGAGGACCGGGAAGCCTTCGCGGGTGACCGCGGGTTCGATGGCGATCTGCCCAGGGCCGGGGGACGGTCGGTCGGCAGAGTGTCCGAACCGGCGTGGTGCTCCTGCGGACAGTGCGCTCGGTGGCCCGCTGCAAGTCAGGTGCGTCGTCCGCGACCGCGTTGTGGCCGGTCGCTCCCCCGAGTTCTCGCTTCGCTCGACCCCGGGGGCCATCGCTGCGACGCCGACATGATGCAGCCTCCGCGCACCCTGGGGCACTGCCGAACCACACCGGACCGTGCCGGAGCCGCTTGGCGCGGCGGTGGCGTTGCCGTTTCCCGTCGCCGAGACGGTGGTTCGGCAGGGCGACCGACTGACGAGGGGCTGTCCGTCCTGTCCGGGCACGGCGTCGACCTCGGTGGCGGCACATGCGGGGATGCGCCAAGCGTGTGGCGCACATCATGATTGCCGGTGAACGGCCACGTCAGCGCGTCATTGGCAAGCTTCCCACGCTCGCTGAGGCGCTCCCGCAGACGCTCCCGCAGACGTACCGGGGACGCCCGGCGAGTAGATCTTCCGACAAGGCCGACCGGCACTGCGGCAAGCAAGGATGGGGGAAGCGATGTTCCAGGACCTGGACACCACCCTCGCAGCCCTCGTCGAGGCCGAGTTGCCGCTGTCCGGTATCACCGTCAGCTTCGCCACCCCGGACGACCAGTTCCCGCCCTCCGGTGTCACTCTGCCCGCGCTCGCCTTCTTCCTCTACGACGTGCGGGAGAACCACGAGCTGCGCACCAACCAGTGGGACAACACGCGGCAGGAGTCCGGCATGGTCACGCGCAAGCGCGCACCGGCGCGGGTCCTGTGCTCCTATCTGATCACCGCCTGGCCGAACGAGAGCGCGCCCAACCCGGCGCAGGACGAACACCGCCTGCTCGGCGCGGTGATGAAGGTGCTGCTACGCCACCGGGAGATCCCCGCGAGGTACCTGCGGGGGGAGTTGGCCGAGCAGCCGGCTCCGCTGCCGGCCAGGATCACCGCCGAGAGCCACTTGCAGGGCCTTGGCGAGTTCTGGCAGGCCATGGGAGGGCGGCCCAAGGCCATCCTCCACTACAGCGTCACGCTCAGCGTCGACGTCTTCGAATCAGCCGAGGTCGGACCCGAGGTGACCGAGACGGTCGTCCGGGTCGGCCGGGGCGTGGACCACGAGTCATGACGAGGGGGAGATCCCACAGATGCCGCAGTATCTAGCGCCTGGCGTGTACGTCGAAGAGGTTCCCTCGGCGATCAAGCCGATCGCCGGGGCGGGAACCAGCACCGCGGGCTTCGTGGGCGTCGTGGACGACACGGTCACGATGCCGCTGCTCCCCGGCCGGTCCGGGCTGAAGGCCGACGGCACCCCCGAGCCCGCCGACCTCGCCACGGTGGCCCCCGCCGGCGAGGCGCAGCTCGTGGACGGCTGGGAGACCTTCAAGAACCTGTTCGGCGACATCCAGCCGGGCAACAGCACGCTCGCCCACGCGGTCTACGGCTTCTTCAACAACGGCGGTGGCCGCTGCTGGGTCACCCGGGTCGCGCCCGACGAGGACGCGGACCAGGCGGAGGCGAGCCTGATCGCCGCGCTGGACACCTTCACCGTCGTCGACGAGATCGCCCTGGTCGCGATCCCCGGCGCGGTGAGCGACGCGGTGCAGGGCGCACTCCTCGACCACTGCGAGAACCAGTACCTCCAGGACCGTTTCGCGATCCTCGACGGTCGGCAGACCACCGTGCTGACCAAGGAGGCGATCCGGGGCGGCGTCCGGGACAGCAGCTACGGGGCGATCTACTACCCGTGGATCGACGTCGGCGCAAAGGGCGCGGACGGCAGCCCGGTGTACCAGCCGCCGAGCGGCCACCTCGCCGGGGTCTACGCCCGCGTCGACACCGAACGGGGCGTGCACAAGGCGCCGGCCAACGAGGTGATCCGCGGCGCGCTGGGCCTCCAGACGCTGGTCGGCAAGCAGGGCCAGGCCGGGCTCAACCCCGACGGCATCAACGTGATCCGCAGGTTCGACGGCAACAACACGGTCTGGGGGGCCCGCACGATGGCGGGCGCGTCGCAGGCCGAATGGCGCTACATCAGCTCGCGGAGGCTGTTCAACTTCCTGCGCGAGTCGATCGACGAGGGCACCCAGTGGGCGGTCTTCGAGCCGAACTCGCCGGAGATCTGGTCGAAGATGCGCCGTAATGTCGGTGCCTTCCTGAACACGGTGTGGGCGTCCGGCGCGCTCATGGGCAACACGCCCGAAGAGGCGTTCTACGTGCGCTGCGACGAGACCGTCAACCCCGCGCCGGTCCGGGAGGCAGGCCAGTTGGTGGTCGAGGTCGGGGTGGCGCTGGTACGCCCCGCCGAGTTCGTCGTCTTCCGGATCAGCCAGTGGGCCGGCGGGGTCGAGTAGCACCTTGCCGAACGAGACCGTGACCCAGCAACCGACACCGGGCGTGCTCCGGCAGGACGTGTTCCCGCCGCCGGCACCGAGCTTCCTCACCGGGGTGCCCGCCTTCCTCGGCCGGGCGGCCGAGGGACCGCGCACGCCACAGCGGCTGACGCTGTGGCCGCAGTTCGAGGCCGCCTACGGCGCGACGCCCGACGGCTTCCTGGCCGACGCGGTCCGGGGTTTCTTCGACAACGGCGGGCTGCTGTGCCACGTCGTACGGCTCGACGAGTCGAAGGCGCCCCCGGCCGCGTTGGAGGCCGCGCTGGAGGCGCTGGACGCCCTGGAGGACGACGTCGACCTCGTCTGCGCCCCCGACCTCGTCGCGACGGCGCCGTGGCCGGCCGACGGCTCCCTCGACACGGTCCTCGGCCTGCAGCGGGTGCTCCTGCGGCACTGCCGGGACCGGGGCGACCGGTTCGCGCTGCTCGACGGCGTGCCCACGACGGACCCGGCGGTGGTCACGGCCCAGTGCGCGGCGCTGACCGGGGCGGACGGCGCCTTCGGGGCGCTGTACTACCCGTGGCTGTGGGCACCGGGCCGGGACGGGCGGTTGCGGTACCTGCCGCCGTCCGGGCATGTGGCGGGCGTGTACTCGGCCGGTGACCAGCGGGTCGGCGTGCAGAAGGCGCCCGCCAACACGGTGGTCGAGGGCGTCGTCGATCTGCAGGTGAACCTCGGCGCGGCCGAGGTGGGGACGCTGTACGGGCAAGGGGTGAACTGCCTGCGGGCGCTGCCCGGTCGTGGCGTCCGCGTCTGGGGCGCGCGGACCCTCGCCGCGGACCCGGCCTGGCGTGACGTGACCGCGCGGCGCCTGGTCGGCACCATAGGCCGGTGGACCGAGCGGTTCATGACGGGCCTGGTCCACGAGCCCAACGACATACGGCTCTGGGTGCGGATCATGCGGGAACTCACCGCGTACCTCGACGAACTGTTCCAGCGTGGCGCGCTGAAGGGCCGAACTCCGGCCGAGGCGTTCTTCGTCAAGTGCGACCACGAGACCAATCCCCCGGCGGTCGTCGCGGCGGGGGTGGTGGTGACCCAGATCGGTGTGGCTCCGACCGCACCCGCCGAGTTCGTCACCGTTCGCGTCATCCATGGTGCGAGCGGTGTGACGGTCGACGCGGCGTGAATGATTTCGAAAACTTCGAAGGCAACTTCGAAGACAGCTTTTAGGGCAGCTTTCAAGACAGCTTCGACGAGAAGTTCGACAGGAAATTCGACAAGAAGGAGGTGCGGTTGTGGAGAGGGTCGATCCCTATTTCGGCTACAACTTCTCGGTGGAGCTCGACGGCATGACCCGGGCCGGTTTTCGGGAGTGTTCCGGACTGGAAAGCAGTCAGAGCGCCGCCGAATACCGTGAGGGAATGGACGCGAACCTGGCCCCGCGGAAGATCCCCGGTCTGAACAGCTACGGCGACATCACGCTCAGTCGCGGTGTGACGAACGACAGCAAGCTGTGGGAGTGGCGGCAGCGGGTGATGAAGGGCACCGTGGAGCGGCACAACGTGTCGATCACGCTGCTCGACCAGCAGGGCGGTCCCCGGGTGACCTGGAACCTGTTCGAGTGCTGGCCGAAGTCGTGGTCCGGCCCCAGCCTCAACGCGACCAGCGACGAGATCGCCGTCGAGCAGCTCACGCTCGCCTGCGAACGCATCGAGGTCGACCAGTGGAGCTAGCGGGCGGCGTCACCGAGGCTCGCCGCACGGAGTTCCCGTTCACCCTGCCGCACGGCCTCGTCGCGCCGGACGGCACGGTGCATCGCGAGGGCACCATGCGGATGTCCACCGCGCTGGACGAGATCGAGCCGATCAAGGATCCCCGGGTGCGGTCGAACCCGGGGTATCTGGTCATCATCCTGCTGACCCGGGTGATCACGAAGCTGGGTGGCCTGGAATACATCAACACCCACACCGTCGAGAACCTGTACTCGGGCGATCTCGCCTATCTCCAGGACTTCTACCAGCGCATCAACACCAACGGGCATTCCCGGCTCCAGGTGGACTGCCCGCACTGCACCGGGTCGTTCGAAGTGGAGCCCCCCAGCCTGGGGGAATAACGCGCTACTCCCCGGACCGGCTGCACGAGGAAGTAGCGTACGTGGCTTATCACTTTCACTGGCCCTATCTCGACATCATGCAGCTCGACCATCACGAACGGCAGCGCTGGGTCGCCGAGATCGCCCGTATCAACGAGCGGCTCAACGAACACGGAGGGGCAGGGGTGCGGCGATGACGTCGACAGGAATTCCGCTCGGACTGAGCTGGGCGCCCACCGCCGTGGGCAACTGGACCGGACTGCGCTTTCCCGACCCCTTCTCGACCTTCAACTTCGCGGTGGAGATCGAGGGCCTGCTGGTCGGCGGTTTCACCGAGGTCAGCGGTCTGGAGAGCCGGATCGAGATGGAGTCCTACCGGGAGGGCGGAGTCAACGGCTTCGTGCACCAGCTGCCCGGCGCGGCCAGTGCCTCCCCCCTGGTGCTGCGGCACGGGCTGAGCGCGCTCAGCGAGCTCTGGAACTGGTACGACAACACGGCTCGCGGTGTCATCCAGCGCAAGAACGGCACGATCGCCCTGCTCGACCGCCACCGGATCCCGGTGATGTGGTGGAACTTCCGCAACGCGCTGCCCGTGCGCTGGACCGGCCCGACCTTCAACGCCGGAACCGACGAGGTCGGCTTCGAATCCCTGGAGCTGGCGCACGAGGGACTGACCAAACCGCTGCTGGGACAGGCCCTCGCACTGGGCCACGGCATCGCCGACATGGCCGGCTGACAGGAAACACCGAGATGGACGACGACACGACCTTCGACCCGGTGCTGGTCCACCGGCTGTCGCGGAGGGCACTGCGCCCCGGGGTGGTCGACCCGGGTCAGGCACGGGCCGTACTCACCCGACACCACGGCATGACGCCCGCGCTCCCGCTGGCCGAGTCGGCCGCACGGTACGCGGATCCGGTGTCGCACGCCGGTTCGACGGCGCCCATCGTGTACGGGCACCCCGTACCGACCGGGCAGTCCGGGTCCTCCGCCGGAGGTGCGGATGCGGCCGGTCCGGGCTCGTCGGCACCGGCCGGGTCCATGCCGGTCGCCTCGGCGCGCCGCGCACCGGTGTCCTCGGACGGACCGGCGGTGTCGGCTCGTACCGCCCGGCCCACAGCAGCCGAGACGGGTCCCGCACGGACCACGGACGGTCCGGGCATCGGCGGTTCACCCTCGCGCCCCGCGACATCCCCGGCCGTGACGAGGGCGACGCCCATGATCCAGCGCAAGGTCGCCGCGCCGTCCGCCCCCACGACCTCTCCGCCCTCCCGTGCCGGATCAGGACCGGCGCCGATGCCTCGCGTGCCCGGCGTCCCGCTCGCGTCCCGCCGTCCGCTGTCGACACCGGGCACGGCCGGGGCATCCGGTCCCTCGATGCCCGGCCGCGCGGGTCCCCCCGTGCCGTCGAAGCCGCTCGCTTCCGGTCCGGCGACTTCCGGTCCGGTGATGGCGTACGTCCCGTCGGCGCCCCGCCGTGGCCCGGTCGCCCCGGCGGCACCCGGCCGGCACGCCCAGCAGGCCGAGGCCGCCCGCCGGGCCGCCCACCAGAAGGCAGCCGCCGAACCCCTCCTCGCCCGGCCGGGCTCCGGGGTGTCGGATCCCGCCGTCCCATCCGGCTCCGCCGACGGTCCGCACCCGGCCGCGCACACGCCGCCCCCGACCGTCGGCGCTCACCCGGCACCGGCGTCGTACCCGGCGACACCCGGCGCGCGGCTTCCGGTTGACGCGGCGCCGACCGAGGTGGTCTCCGCGCGCCAGCCGCAAGCCCAACCGGTGCGGCCTCTGCCCCTCGCCGTAACCCAGGCGTTGACCACTCCCCATGACCGCCCGTCACCCGGCACGGCCGCACGGCAGGCAACCGGAGTGCCATCGCAGCCGGTGCTCCCGGGCACGGCACAGCACGCGCATCCAGGGCATCCAGGGCACTCCGGGCACGCCGACCCCGCAGGCCACCCGCCCCGCGCCGACCGCGGCACCGAGCAGCCGGACCCGGCGGAGGCCGCCCCGGTGGACGTCGCGCACCTCGCGGACCTGGTGCACCGCAGGATCGTGCGCAGGCTGGCCGTCGAGGCCGAACGCAGAGGGGTGCGGCGGTGACCTTCAACAAGGCGGCGGGCCTGGCGAGCACCCTGCTCGGTGTCGGCCCGGGTGGCGGCGGGCTGCAGAAGCTGACCATCTCCCACGACGGAACGGACTTCGCGGACAACGGACCGATCGAGGCGTTGTTCAACCCGCACGAGATCAGCAGGTCGCGGGCGGTCACCTGGGAGGCGTCCGACCCGGCGTGGGGCGCGTGGACCTGGAGCGGCCTGCAGCACGAGTTCGGGGCCGTGCAGCCCGCGACGCTCTCGCTCGAGCTGTTCTTCGACACCTACGAGTCGAGGGCGAGCGCGTCGGCGTGGGCACGGGCCACCTCGTTCGTGACGCCGCCCAACCCGTTCCAGACCGGCGACGCGACCGATGTCACGGCGCTGACCGGCCGGGTGGCGCGGCTCGCCGAGGTCGACACGGAGTTGCACCGTCCACCGCAGTGCACGCTCTCCTGGGGTGCGTTCTCCGAGATCTTCACCGGTGTGCTCACCCGGCTCGACGAACGGTTCACGATGTTCCTGCCCGACGGCACACCGGTGCGGGCCACCCTCTCGTGCAGCTTCGTCGAGTCCCTCACCGACGCGCAGCTGCGGGAGCGGGAACTGCACTCGGCCGACGTGGACAAGACGTGGACGGTCCGGCGCAACGACACACTGCACAGCATCGCCGCCGCGGAGTACCGGGACCCGCGCCTGTGGCGGCACATCGCCTCGGCCAACGGCATCGTCAACCCGCGTGACCTTCGACCGGGGATGGTCCTGACCATTCCCCGGCTGGGCTGAGGGGAGGGCCACGTGATGAAGACCGCAGAATCCGTGCCGGACCTCGACATCCGCTGCGACGGCGTGCGCCTGCCGCCGGACGCCCGCCTCGACGTGGAGTCGGTGACCGTCCTGGAGGATCTCGACGCGCTCAGCATGTTCACTCTGACGCTGCGCAACTGGGACTCCGAGCGGCTGGCCGTCTCCTGGTCGGACTCCCCGCTCTTCGCGGTCGGCACCGAGGTGCGGATCGCGCTCGGGTTCATCGGCGACCTGCACCCGGTGATGACCGGGGAGGTCACCAGTCTGGAGCCCGCCTTCACCGCGGACCGGCTGCCGAGGCTGACCGTCCGCGGGTACGACTACCGGCACCGGCTGGCCCGTGGTCAGCGCACTCGCACCTTCACCCGTACAAAGGACAGCGCCATCGCCCGCCAACTGGCCCGGGAAGCGGGACTGCGGGCCGAGGTGACCGACACCCGGACCGGCCTCGACTACGTGGTGCAGAACAACCAGACGGATCTGGAGTTCCTCCAGAAACGGGCGAGACTGATCGGGTACGAGGTCCACGTACGGGACAGGGTGCTGTACTTCCGGCCACCGCAGCACGGCCGTCCGCCGTCGGCGACGCTGCGCGTCGGCGACGACATCTCCGAGTTCACACCCCGGCTGCGCACGCTGACCCAGGTGCGCGAGCACTCCGTGCGGGGCTGGGACGTGGCGCGCAAACAGGCCGTCGTCGCCACCGTGGCCGCAGGCCAGGAGTCCACCACCATGGGGGGCACCGCCACCGGCCCCCGCCAGGCCGGCCGGGCCTTCGGCAAGGCAGGGTCGGTCAGCACGGACCTGCCGGTGCCGAACCGGGAGCGGGCCGACCAGATGGCCCGCGGCCAGTTCGACGACCTGGCGCTCACCTACATCACCGGCGAGGCCGAGTGCGAGGGACAGCCCCGCCTGCACGCCGGCGAAGTGGTCGACATCCAGGGCGCGGGCACCACCTTCAGCGGCCCCTACTACCTCACCTCCGTCAGCCACTCGGTGACCGCCGCCGAGGGCTACCGGACCGGTCTCCAGGTACGGAGGAACGCCGCGTGACCGAGATCTTCGACCATCTGGCGGGCCAGGAGCCCGGCCGGGCGGACGGGCGGTTCCACGGGGTGGCGATCGGCATCGTCACCAACAACCGTGACCCGGACGGCCTGGGGCGGGTCAAGGTGGCCCTGCCCTGGCTGGCGGACGACGCCGAGACCGACTGGGCACGGGTGGCGGTCCCGATGGCCGGCGCCGGCCGTGGCTTCGCCTTCCTGCCCGAGGTCGACGACGAGGTCCTGGTCGCCTTCGAGCACGGCAACCCCGAGGTCCCCTACGTCATCGGCGCGCTGTGGAACGGCAAGGACAGGCCGCCGGTCACCAACGGCGACGGCCGCAACGACACACGGTCGATCACCTCCCGCAGCGGGCACGTGATCCGGCTGGTCGACACCGACCGGGACGAGCGCATCGAGATCGTCGACAGGAGTGCCGGGAACAGCATCGTGATCAGCACGAAGGACAACCGGATCACGATCACCGCGACTGCGGACGTCGTCATCTCCGCCGGCGGGAAGCTGCGGCTCAGCGGCAACGGTGTCGAGATCGTCTCCAAGGCCGACGTGAACGTGGAGGCCAAGTCCGCGCTCGCGGTCAAGTCCGGCGGACGGCTGACCATCAAGGGCAGCCAAGTCAACATCAACTGATTGGGGGGTGGAATTCCATGGGGCAGTTCGCTGCGAAGCAGGGTGACCTTGTCACGGCCACCGACATCCATGTCGTCATGGTCTCCGGGCCCTCGGGCCCGGTGCCGACGCCGTTGCCGCACCCGTTCACCGGGATCATCAACGGCGGGCTGAGTGCCGACGTCAACATCATGGGCAAGCCGGCGGCGGTGGCCGGGTCCACCGCCGAGAACACCCCGGCACACCTCCCCGCGCCGCCGGGCACCTCGTTCCAGAAGCAGCCGTCGAACACGGCCACCCTCGAAGGCGGCAGCACGACTGTGAGGTTCAACGGGAAACCCGCGATCAGGACCGGTGACCGGGCCTCGACCTGCAACGACCCGCAGGACCTCCCCAACGGGACGGTCATGGCCACGGGCACGGTGACGATCGGATGACCGAAGTGACGGACAGCGGCTTCCTCGGCACCGGCTGGGCGTTCCCCGTCGGCCACGACCCCGAACAGGGCATACGGCTGACCGGGAGCGGTGCGGAGGCCGTCCGCCAGTCGATCTGGCTGATCCTCGGCACCTCGCCCGGCGAGCGCGTGATGCGGCCGGACTTCGGCTGCTCCATCCACGACGCCGTCTTCGACGTCAACGACGCGAGCACCGCGGGACGCGTCAGCCGGTCGGTGCGCGAGGCGCTGACCCGCTGGGAACCGCGCATCGACGTACTGGACGTCTACGCGGCACCCGACCCCGAGGACCGGCACCGCCTGCTCATCGAGATCAACTACCGGATGCGGTCGAACAACAGCCGCTTCAACCTCGTCTACCCCTTCTACGTCATATGACCGGACAGTCCCCACCCATCGACCCCCGCGACCGCGCAGCCCTGGTCGCCCAGACCACCGCGCTGGCGACCCGCTACAGCGGCTGGCAGCCGCCCGCCGACGGACGTCCGGACGGCGGCCAGGCGCTGATCGGTGTCTTCGCGCGCTTCGCCGAACTGGTGGTGCAGCGTCTCAACCAGGTGCCGGAGCGCGACTACCTCGCGTTCCTCAACCTGATCGGGACCCAGCCGTCGCCACCCCTGCCGGCGCGCGTGCCGCTCACCTTCCGGCTGGCCGAAGGCAGCCGGACCGACGCGCTGGTCCCGGCCGGCACACAGGTAGCCGCCGACCCGCGGGACGGCGAGGACGACGAGGTCGTCTTCGAGACCGGGACCGATCTGGTCGTCACCCGTTCCCGACTGCTGACCGTCGTCGTGGACGACGCCCCGCACGACACCTACGACGACCGCAGCGCCGAGGCGACCGGCGACCAGGACGAACCGTTCGCCGCCTTCACCGCCGAGCTGCCGGTGCCGCACCAGCTCTTCGTCGCCTGCGACCCGGTACTGACCGCCGAGGGCACCAAGGACGTCACACTGATCCTGGCGACCCCGGACGGCACCTTGCTCGACGGGTGGCCGATCTCCTGGACGTACTGGGACGGCACCCGGTGGCAGTCGGCGGAGGCCGGCACCACCCCGCAGGACGGCGCGTGGACGGTGACCCTCACCGGCCTGCCACAACTGCCCCCGTACGAGGTGAACGGCACCTCGGCCGGCTGGCTGCGAGCCCAGCTCGACATGCCCCTGCCGCACGGCACCTCCGGGCTGCCGCCCGACGCGGTCGCGATCGGCAGCCGGGCTCCCCAGGACAGCGCCGACGGGGTGTTCCCGTTCGGGCAGACCGACCAGGGCCGGTTCTTCTACCTCAGCGTCGGCGAACCAGTGGCGGCCCTCGGCGCCGACGTCCGGCTCGCCATCACTCTGGCCCGACCCGGGGTGGCCGGCCCGGCCACCCCGGTGCGGCTGGTGTGGTCGTACAAGGACGGCGACGAGTGGCGGCGGCTGGGTGAGTCCAGCACGGCGGCGGAGACGGCCGACGCGGGCGACACCGGCCTGCGGGACGGCACCCTGGCGATGACCCGCGACGGCGAGATCAGCTTCCGCGTACCGGCGGACTGGCCCGCCGAACTGTTCCAGGGCTGGTCCGGGCACTGGCTCCGGGCGGAGATCGTTCAGGACGGCGCGGCCTACACCCGCCTGCCGCAACTGGCGTCACTGACGCTGGGGTTCGACTGGGATCCGCCCACCGTCACCGGCATCGAGGTGCGCACGGAGACCGTGCCGGAGCCGGTGGCGCCGCCCGGAGCGTTCACCAACGGCACCCCGCTGGACGTGACCAAGGACTTCCCCCCCTTCGGCGAGCAGCCGCGCTTCAACGACACCTTCTACCTGGCCTGCCCCGAGAGCCTGGTCCGCCCCGGCGCGGACCTCACCCTCGACGTGACCCTGACCAACGGCCCGGACGGCCCTGTGCCGCCGGTGAACACCGACGGCGACCCGCGGATCGTCTGGGAGGCATGGGACGGTAGCGGTTGGCGCCCGGCGACCGTCGACGACCCCGACTACGCCTTCACCGCCGACGCCACCCTGCTGCTCACCCCGCCCGACGGCTTCGCGCGCACCGAGGTGGGCGACGTCGAGGGGCACTGGCTGCGCATCCGGTTGATCGGCGGCGACTACGGGGTCGCGGCCGGCTACACCCGAAACAGCGACGGCTCCTACGAGCTGGTCGACGCCACGTTCGCACCGCCGGTGGTCACCACCCTGTCGTGGAGTTCCCCGGGGCCGGCGGCGCCCGTCCCGGCACCGGTCTGCGTCACGCACAACGACTTCCGCCTCACCACCCACCACCTGGACCCCGGTACGCCGTGGTCCGTCACCCCCTTCACCCCGCACCTGGAGCAGGACTCCGCTCTCTACCTCGGCTTCGACCAGCCGTTCGACACCCGGCCGGTCACGCTCTACCTCCAGGTCGAACCGCCGGAACCGGAGGACGTGGCGGCCGACCGGCTCGCCGGGACCGACCTGACCGACCCCGTCGGCCTGGTGTGGGAGTACGGCGGCCCCGACGGCTGGCAGTCGCTGGCCGCGGTCGACGAGACCGCGACGCTGTCCGGTCGGGGCACGGTGCGGTTCGTCGGACCGGCGGACCTGACCGCCCGGGAGTACTTCGGTCAGAGCCGCTGCTGGCTGCGGCTCCGCCTGAGGCACGGAAGCTTCCCGGTCACGCCGCGGCTGCGCCGGATCCTGCCGAACACGACCTGGGCGACGCAGGCCGTCACCGTCACCGACGAGGTCCTCGGATCGGGCACCACCGAGGCCGGCCAGCGGCTCAGCACCGCGCAGAGCCCGGTCCTGGCCGGTCAGCGGCTGGTGATACGTGAGCCGGAGCGCCCGACGGCGCCGGAGGAGGCCGAACTCACCGACGCCGAAGGCGCCGACGCCGTGACGGTCACCGAAGACCCCGAGGAGGTCTGGGTGCGGTGGCACGAGGTGACCGACTTCCACCGCTCAGGTCCGCTCGACCGCCACTACACCATCGACCGCCGGACCGGTGAGATCAGCTTCGGTGACGGTCGGGCCGGACGGGTCGTACCGCGTGGGCAGAGCAACATCCGCGTCACCTACCGCACAGGCGGCGGCGCGGAGGGCAACCGCGACGCGGGGACCGTCGTGACGCTGAAGTCCGCCGTCCCCTCCATCGACTCCGTCACCCATCACGAGCCGGCCTCCGGCGGCAGCGCGTGGGAACCCCTGGACCGGGTGCGGGCCAGGGGGCCGAGGTCGCTGCGCCACCGCGACCGCGCCGTCACGGCCCAGGACTTCGAGGACCTCGCGTACGAGTCCTCCGCCGAGGTGGCCCGGGTCCGGGCGGTGCCGCCCAGCCGGTACGACCCGTTCGACCTCTGGCTCGACCCGGCGGCTCCGCAGCCGGGCAACGCGCACACGGAGGCCGAGGCGAACGCCGGAGGGGTCGGGGTCGTCGTGGTCCCGTACTCCGGCGACCCCCGCCCGGCACCCGGCCTGGGGCTGCTGCGCCGGGTCGAGGAATACCTGCGGGCGCGGTGCGGCCCGACCACCGCGCTCCGAGTCACCGGCCCGGAGTGGATCGAGGTGACCGTCGCCGCGACGGTGGTGCCGTCCTCCCCGGACGTCGCCGGCCTGGTCGGGGGACGGATCGAGCAGACCCTGGAGGGCTTCCTGCACCCGCTGACCGGAGGACCGGACGGCACAGGCTGGGCCTTCGGCCGCAAACCGCACCGCTCCGACCTGTACGCGGCCATCGAGGCCGTCGACGGCGTCGGCCACGTCCCCGCACTCACGGTGACGCAGGTGGCCCACTCCGACGATCTCGGCGACCGGCTGGAGGAAGTGCTCGGCCGTTCGCTGGCGCAGCTCGCGGCCGAGCCCGTGTCCCCGGAGCTGACCCGATGGCTGGAACGGGCACTGGTCTTTTCCGGCCGTCACCGCATCACCGTGACCCTGGGAGCGTGAGGAGTTCCGTGCCGATTCCCCTGCCGAGGCTTGATGACCACGACTTCGACGACCTGGTCGGCGAGGCGCGGGCTCTCCTCCCCGTCCTCCTGCCGGAGTGGACCGACCACAACCCCGGCGACCCCGGCATCGTCCTCGTCGAGCTGCTGGCCTGGCTGACTGAGATGCAGCTGTACCAGGTCGACCAGCTGTCGCAGAGCCACACCCTCAACTTCCTGCGGCTGCTCGGCGGCCCCCAGTGGTCACCGCCGGACACCGGCGGCCTCGACGCGGCCGTACGCCAGAGCGTCGCCGCGCTGCACGAACGCCACCGGGCCGCGACCGCGGACGACTACGAGTACTTGGTCCGCACGACCTGGCCCGAGCAGCCGCAGGCAGCCGGGCTTCCCCGGGTACGGCGGGTGCGGTGCGTGCCGGGCCGGAACCTGTCCGGCACCGACCCGGCCGCGGCGGCCCCGGCGCACGTCAGCGTCGTCGTCCTCCCCGAGCCGGGCGGGACGGCGGACACGCACCCACTGCCTACCGAGGCACTGACCACCGCCCTGCGTGAATTCCTCGACCCACGAAGGATCCTGACCGTCCGCCACCACGTGGTCGGCCCGGAGTACGTCGACGTCACGGTCTCCGCCGACCTCGCCCTGTACGAGGACACCGTGCCGACAGACGCCCTCACCGACGCGCGGAACCGGCTGCGGGACTTCTACGACCCGTTCACCGGCGGTGACACCCGCGACGGCTGGCCCTTCGGGCAGAGCGCGTACCTGTCCGAGGTGTACGCCGTACTCGAACAGTCGCCTCTGGTCGACCACATCGAGAACATCCGCCTCACCCGCACCGGCACGGACGGCGACACCGGCGTGGAGGACATCGCCTTGGACGCCCACCAGCTGGTGCGGCTGACCCGGGTGGACCTGACGGGCTACGACAGCTACGGCAGAACCCACCCGTCGACCTGGGAGCTCCCGGCATGAACGGCGTGAGCAGTGTGAGCAGTGTGAGCCGCTATCTCGACCACCTGCCGGCGGTGTTCCGGGAGGACCCGTTCGCCGGCCGGTTCCTGTTGGCGTTCGAAGCCGTGCTGACCGGCCATGACGACATCGTGGGCCTCGAACAGCTCATCGAACGCTCCGCCGACCACATCGACCCGCTGACCACCGGCGAGGACTTCCTGCCGTGGCTGGCCGGATGGGTCGGCCTGAGCCTGCGCGCGGACTGGGACGCGGACACCAAGCGCGGGTTCATCCGCGAGATCGTGCCGCTGTACCGGCAGCGGGGGACCCTGGCCGGGCTGCGCCGGATGCTGGAGATCTACCTGCGGCCCCTGGACGACGAGGTGACCCGCGACGACGTGGTCGTCTTCGACGAGTTCGAGACGCCCGCCCACTACTTCCAGGTCCAGCTGACGCTCGGCGACGCCGACCCCGGACGGCTGCGCCGCGTCCAGGAGATCGCCCGGGCGATCATCGACCGGGAGAAACCGGCCCACACCTTCTACGCGCTCAGGGTCGTGGTGCCCACGATGCGGCTGGTCTCCGAGGAACTGCGCGAACGCGAGGGCGGCGTACCGGAGTTGCTCATCCTCGGCCAGAACACCGTGCTCGGCACGCGTGACTCGACCTGACATTCGGAGGAAGCCCGATGGCGGACTACACCCAACCCGACGTCGTACCGAAGCGCGTCCGCTTCTTCGACGGGCAGTTCCTGCAGGACCAGGACTTCATCGACGAGCAGAGGTTCCACCTCGACCGTGAACGCAGGCAGAGCAGACTTCTGCGGCTCACCGGAGTCAGCACCGGCCTGACGGTGACCTCGGCCGAGCCGTCCCGGATCACCGTGACCGCCGGCATGGCGGTGGACTCGCCGGGCCGGCACCTCGTCCTGGCCGCCGACACGACCCTGCCGCTCGGCGAGGGTTTCGCCGGGCAGCAGGGTATCGAGGTGCACCTGGCCTACCGGGAGGTCGCGACGGACGTGGCGCAGACCGGTGGGGCGAACGAGCGCCGCTGGGACGAGAGCCCCAGGATCGTGGTGGTCGCTCCGGACGGCACCGCCACGGTCACCCCCGACGAGGCCCCGACCGGCCTGGACGGCCCCACGGTGCTGCTCGCCCGGCTCGCGGTGGCCGAGAACGGCGAGGTCACGGTGGACTTCACCGCGGCGCAGCGTTCCACCCTCTCGGTCGCGGGCGCGCTCGGCATCGGCACCGACGCCCCCGCCAGCGACCTGGAGATCGGCGACTACGGCCCGCAGGACCGGCAGTTGACGTTCAAGGTGGCCGGCGGCGACCGGTACCGCAGCGGGATCCGGATGCGGGCCGGCTCGGAGAGCGAGAACGAGGGCTACTCCCTGGAGTACGACCGGCGGCCGGCCGAGGGACAGGGACTGCACGTCAGGACCCACGGTCCCGACGATCCCGAGGACGGCACGACGAGGCTCTTCGTCGCCCCGGGCGGCGATGTCGGTATCGGCACCACGGCACCGGACAACCAGGGCGGATGGGACCGGGTCCTCGACGTGGTGGGTGCCGCGAGAACCAAGCTGTCGCTGCGGACCGCGGACATCGAGGGGCGCGTGGTGGCGCACCAGGGGGGCGCGTTCGGCGCGTTGCCGGGGATGGCCGTGGGCACGGTGTCCTCCAGCCCGCTGACTCTGGTCACGGCGGGGAAGGCCCGGCTCAGTGTCACCGCCGACGGTCACCTGGGCATCGGCACCGTCACCCCGGACGTGGGTACCGGGGAGTGGGGCCGGGTCGTCGACGTCGTGGGCCCGGGCAGCTCCAAGCTGTCGGTGCGGACCGCGAAGGTGGACGCGCGGGTGATGGCGCACGACACGGGAGTGTTCGGCGCGGGGCCGGGCATGATCGTCGGCACCGCGACCAACAGTGCGCTGTCTCTCGTCACCAACCAGGCCAGTCGGCTCACCATCGGCGCGTCCGGCAGCGTCGGTATCGGCACCAACAAGCCCACGTCCAGACTGACCGTCAGCGCCGAGGACAACCACCTCCAGCTGCGCCGGGAGAGGATCGAGCCGGACGCGGACAACAAGTACGTCTTTCTGGAGCTCTATCAGGACGACACCGGACCGGCGACGTATCCCCCGGCGTCCTTCAACATCAGGTTCAACCACCACGGCTATTACCAGCATCGGATCGAGGCTGGACGGTGGGGGTTTCACTTCAAGCACGGCGACCTGAACAACGACACGTACCGGGACATCTATGCGGCGCAGGTCACCGCCACGTCACTGGCGATCGGTTCGGTCAGCATCGGCGAGTTCGAGCTGGCCGCGCTGAAGAAACTCGCCGCGGGAACGCTCGGCGTCGAGCTCTTCAGCCCCCGCCTCAACGAGTACGGCTACGCCGCCGACGAGGTCAAGTCCGATGTGAAGAACTACGTTCTGACACACCCGACTCCCAGCGTCGAATACCGCAGATGGGTTCTCAAGATCCCGGCTTCGTGATGCACGCGAACCATTGAGCGAGAGGGACGACCGGCATGAGAGCCGAGATGGAAAAGCGCGTCTCCGAACTGGAGACCGAGTACCGAGAAGGACAGCGCATGCTCGCCGACCTGGAGGCCAGGCAGGCCGACCTCCAGCAGACGATGCTCCGCATCAGCGGCGCCCTCCAGGTGCTGAACGAACTCCTGGCCGCCGAGAACGCCTCGGAGACCGGCGACGCCGAACAAGCGCTGTCGACAGCGGCGAGCCAACACGCGGATGTGTGAGCGACCGATGCTCACCACGCGCCGTACCACCTGATATCCGCTCATCCCCGTACGTCCCGTGCCGGTCCGGCCGGGGCTCGTCCCACGTCTGGAGGTCCCATGGCGACTCCCCTGTCCGCAAGTCGAATCGTGGCCGCGTTGAAGGCCGAGGGTGTGAAGGTCGTCGAAGACGACGGCTGGCGCACCCGCAACCGTAACTACAAGGGTGCTTGGGGCCCCGTGAACGGGGTGATGATCCACCACACCGTCACCTCCGGCACCAAGGCCAGCGTGGACCTCTGCCGCGACGGACACGCCACCCTGCCCGGCCCGCTGTGCCACGGCGTCATCGCCAAGGACGGCACCGTCCACCTCGTCGGCAACGGCCGCACCAACCACGCGGGCTCGGGTGACGGCGACGTGCTGAAGGCCGTCATCGACGAAGGCGCCGCGCTACCCGCCCCCAACGAGAACGACACGGACGGCAACACCCACTTCTACGGTTTCGAGTGCGTCAACCTCGGCGACGGCAAGGACCCCTGGCCCCAGGCGCAGTTGGACGCGATCAGGCGCGCGTCGGCCGCGCTGTGCCGGGCGCACGGCTGGTCGGCACGGTCGGTGATCGCTCACAAGGAGTGGACCAACACCAAGATCGACCCGCGTGGGTTCTCCATGAAGGACCTGCGGGCCGACATCCAGCAGCAGCTCACCGGGAAACCCCAGAAACCCCAGCCGCAACAGGAGAAGGACGACGACATGGCCCTGACCGACGCCGACCTCGACAAGATAGCCCGCCGGGTGTGGGCACTCTCCGGTGACGACCCCCTGAAGGGCGGGACCGCGAAGGTCTCGAAGGAGATGATTCTGTCGGGGATGGCCGGGCGCCTGCACCGCGTGGAGACGGCGGTGGCGGCCCAGGCTGCCACGATCGACAAACTCGTAAACGCCATGACGGCAGACCCGGCCGCGGACCTCGACGCCCTGAAGACGGAGATCCGGCAGGCCATCGAGGGCATCTCGGCGACGGTCCGCCTCGACGTGAAGAGCTGACGAGGAACCATGGCGGTATTCCTCCCTCTTGGCGGCCATGGCAAGAGGGAGGATGCCCCGGCGCGTCGGCGTACGGCTACCGCCACCACTTCTCGAAGGCGCGCATCGCTGCCGGGATGTCCTGCGGTACGCCATGAGGCCCGCGCCCCCGACGTGGCGGCCCAGCCCTCGAAGGTGATGGCAAGCCGGGTTACACGTCCAGGCCGCGGAGGTGGCACTCCCGTGCTGGCACTGTGCTGGTGCGACTCCGTCGGCAGGCCGTCCGTGGTGCCTTCGTCGGGGAGGCGCCTACTGAAATCCGCCGGGGTGGTCCTGGGCCCATCACAGGAACGCGGCGGAGTGCTGCTGGTTTGAGATCGCCGCACCTTTGGGGAGTTTGCCAGGGTTGTCACTCACTACACTCCCCGGGTGAACAACATACGGTGCACCCAATGCGGAGCAGTGGGGCTGGAGTTGGGCTTCGTAGAGGACTCCGGAAACGGCGCAACCGGGTCCGCGCGGTGGATAGCAGGACCTGTTGAGCGAGGGCTGCTCGGCGGCGTCAAGAGATGGGGCCGCCTGCGCCGGCAGATCGATGCCTACTGTTGTCCCACCTGTGGCCACCTGGAACTGTTCGTTTCCCAGCAGAGCTAGGGGCGTGGTTCATGAGAAACAGGAACGGCCCGTGGACACCATCTTGCTGTCCGGCGTGATGTGGATCAGCCCCAGGAAGCCGTCATTGACTAGGGTTCCGTCGATCAGGGGGAGGAACGAGGTAAACAGAAGGCGCGCTCGGGCGGCCCGGGTGTCGCCGGATTCCGGTCAACTCAGAATCCTCGCCTACGAGTCGTCGCTGTGTTCGGCCGACAGAGCACGGGAGAGGCCGATCTGGTGCAGGACTGATCGAGCCCGCTCGTCCGCATGTGTGATGACCAGCCGCGTGCTGTGTGCCTGGGCGGTGCGCAGAGCCATGAACAGTGCCGCGCAGCCGTCCGGGCTCAGGTAGTGCACGTCGGTCAGGTCGACCTCCAGGACCTCTGCCCCGCCGTCGACCAACCGGACCAGTCGTCGGCCGGTCGCATCGGCGTTATTGACGTCCAGGTCGCCGTGCAGCCGGACCACCTCGTGAGCGCGGGTGCCCAGGAGTTCTGGCTGTCGGCGGTGGCGCGAGCGGAAGAGGCGCATCAGTGGCTCCGGAGCAGCGGCGGATGATCGCCGACCAGGCTTCCCGGCACACCTGCCGGAAGCGTACCGGCCGTACTGCCGGGGCGCCTCTCCTGTGCCTCCCTTGGCGAACCAGGCGTCCCTGGCCGCTGCCGCACCGGAGGAAGCTCCGCTGACTTACGTCGGTCGGCGCTCGGTCACGCGTGGCCAACGGCGTCCTGGTCGTCGATGGTCTCGTACGCGTCCGTCGGCACAGGCACGTCTTCGCTCGGCTCCGGGGCCGGTGGCCGGTGGCGTTGTCGGAGCAGGCGGGTGGCCAGGGGTTCGGTGTAGCGGGCGGTGAGGGGGCCGAGGATGACGAGGATCAGGACGTAGGCGGTGGCCAGCGGGCCGAGGGCGGGCTCGATTCCGGAGGTGACGGCGAGCCCGGCGATCACGATGGAGAACTCGCCGCGGGCGACCAGGGTCCCGCCGGCCCGCCAGCGTCCTTTGGCTGCGATGCCGGCCCGCTTGGCGGCCCAGTAGCCGGTGGCGATCTTCGTGAAGGCGGTGACGACGGCCAGGGCGAGAGCGGGCAGCAGAACCGGCGGAATGCTGGCGGGGTCGGTGTGCAGACCGAAGAAGACGAAGAACACCGCCGCGAACAGGTCACGCAGCGGGGAGAGCAGACTGTGGGCGCCCTCGGCGACTTCTCCGGACAGGGCGATGCCGACCAGGAAGGCACCGACGGCGGCGGAGACCTGCAGTTGCTGGGCGAGCCCGGCGATCACCAGGGTCAGTCCCAGCACGACCAGCAGCAGCTTCTCGGGGTCGTCGCTGGAGACGAACCGGGAGATGTGGCGGCCGTAGCGGACTGCGAGGACCAGCACTAGGACGGCCGCGCTGAGCGCGACGGCGAGGGTGACGCTGCCTGCCGCGAGTCCGGCCCCGGCCAGCAGCGCGGTGACGATGGGCAGGTAGACCGCCATGGAGAGGTCTTCGAGGACGAGGATGCTCAGGATGGTCGGGGTCTCGCGGTTGCCGAGGCGTCCCAGGTCGCCGAGTACTTTGGCGATGACGCCGGAGGAGGACACCCAGGTGACTCCGGCCAGTACGACGGCTGCGACCGGGCCCCAGCCCAGTAGCAGTGCCATGGCTGCGCCGGGCAGGGCGTTGAGGGCGGCGTCGACGAGTCCGGCGGGGTAGTGGGTCTTGAGGTTGGAGACCAGGTCGCTGGCGGTGTACTCCAGGCCCAGCATGAGCAGCAGCAGGATGACCCCGATTTCGGCGCCGACGGCGACGAAGTCCTCGCTGGTGCCCAGCGGCAGCAGTCCGCCGTTGCCGAAGGCGAGGCCGGCCAGCAGATACAGCGGTATCGGGGAGAACTGGAAGCGTCCCGCGAATCGGCCGAGCAGTCCGAGGACCAGGATGATGCAGCCGAACTCGATCAGGAAAACGGCGGAGGAGTGCATGGCGGGTCACTCCCGCCCAAGTATCGCGGCGGCCGTCTCCACGCCTTCGCGGGTGCCGATGAGGATGAGGGTGTCACCGCCTGCGAGCCGGAAGTCGGGTGTGGGGGAGGGGATCGCCTCGGCCCGGCGCAGTACGGCGACGATGGAGACGCCGGTCTCGGTACGCATCCGGGTCTCGCCCAGCAGGCGCCCGTTCCAGTGCGAGGTGGCCGACAGTTCGATGCGTTCGGCGACGAGGCCCAGGTCGGTGGTGGACAGCAGGTTCGGGGTGTGGTGGGCGGGCATCAGCGCGTCGATGAGGGTGGCCGCCTCCTCCGCGGTCAGCCGGACGGAGAGAGCACAGGCGTCCGGATCGTCCTTGCGGTAGGCGCTGATCGTGCGGTGCCCGTCGCGGTGGGCGACCACGGACAGGCGGCGGTTCTCCCGCGTCGTCAGGTCGTAGCGGACCCCGATTCCCGGCAGCGGCGTACTGCTGAGGCGTGGCGTGCCCATGGCTGTCCCCCTTCTCTCGGCGTGAGCGATGTTCCTGTGGCTCGCGTACGGGGGACGCTCTGATGAGCGCCCAGGTCCGGCCTGTGAGCTTCATCCTAGGCGGCCGGACAAATGGGCACCGCTTCCGGTGATCGTCACCCGCCAGGGGAGAGGGGGGTCCCGGTCGACGGTCCCAGCTGTCGCGCGGACCTTGTCTCGATGCTGATGACCGAGGGTGTGTGGGGCAAGGAGGAGCGATTCCGCTTCGCATCGAGGTGTACGGACCTCGGCAACGGATAGGGTGTAAAGAACGCGTCAAGTGACGTGCGGTGTGCCGGGAAGTCTGGTCGGCGTGGAATGGGCCATGGGCCCTTCGTCGCCGATGCCCGGAGGTCCCCTGTCATGGCGGATGCCCCGCAGTCCCGTTCGCTGTTCCTCGGTGTGCTCCCGCTCCCGGAGCGGCAGGCCGTCGCCCGCGCTCTGCGGACGGAATCGGTGGGCGGCCTGATCCTGCTGGCCGCTGCGGTAGTGGCCCTGGGGTGGGTGAACAGCCCCTTCAGCGGGTCCTACGAACACATACGCGACTTCCACTTCGGCATCCCGGCCCTCGGGCTGGATCTGTCCGTCGGCCACTGGACCGCGGACGGACTGCTGAGCGTGTTCTTCCTCGTCGCGGGGATCGAGCTGAAACGCGAACTCGTGGTCGGCGAGCTGCGCAGCCCGGCAACAGCAGCGCTGCCTGTCATCGCAGCCCTGTGCGGCATGGCGGTCCCGGCCGCCCTTTACGCCGCCACCGCGGGCTTCGGCGGTGGCAGCATGGACGGGTGGGCGGTGCCGATGGCCACGGACATCGCTTTCGCCCTCGCCGTTCTGGCGGTTGTCTCCACCCACTTGCCCGCTGCGCTGCGGGCGTTCCTGCTCACCCTCGCCGTAGCCGACGATCTCGGCGCGATCCTGGTGATCGCCGTCTTCTTCACCGCCGATCTCAATCTGTACGCGCTCGCCGGGGCCTTCGCCGGGCTGGTCGTCTTCTACCTGATCCAGCGGCTGAGGGTGACCGGCTGGTGGTGGTACCTCCCCCTCGGGGTCACCATCTGGGCGCTGATGTACAACGGCGGCGTCCACGCCACCGTCGCCGGCGTCGCCATGGGCCTGCTCCTGCGCACCACCCGCGACGAGGGCGAGAGCGCATCGCCCGGCGAACGCACCGGATACCTGCTGCACCCTCTGTCCGCCGGCATCGCGGTCCCGCTGTTCGCGCTGTTCGCCGCCGGTGTCAGCGTCTCCACGGGCGCCCTGGGGGAGGTGTTCTCCAGCCCCGAGCCACTCGGCGTGGTCGTGGGACTGGTGCTCGGCAAGACGGTCGGGATCTTCGCCGGCACCTACCTCGCGGCCCGCTTCACCCGGGCACGTCTGAACCCGGATCTGGCCTGGGCCGACGTGTTCGCCCTCGCCGCCCTGGCCGGGATCGGATTCACCGTCGCCCTGCTCATCGGCGAACTCGCCTTCCCACAAACCGCCCTGGGCGAGCACGTCAAAGCCGCGGTCCTCATCGCCTCACTGGCCTCCGCTCTCCTGGCCACGCTGCTCCTGCGCCGCCGCAACCGGCTCTACCGGCGCCTGTACGAGGAGGAGAACACCGACGCGGACGCCGACGGCATCCCGGACATCTACCAACAGGCCGCTCCCACACCGGCCGGGCCGGACCGGGCTGACGGGGCGTCCGGCTGATGGACGCCGACACCTCACTGCTGGCACCCGCGATCATGGCCGCCGCCCTGGTGATCAGAACGGCCGTCGGTGAACTCAGGCGCCCAGGCACCGCCCGCGAAGAGTGGGCCTTCGCCACCAACCGCCGCGCCATGGCCGCCGGAACAGCGACCGCCGCGGCCGTAATCCTGCTCGGCTGGCACCAGTCCGGCCCCGCTGCCGCGGCCTGGGCCCTGCTCATCGGGGCGCTCACCGCACGCCTGTTCCACCGCGACCGGGACCGCTCATGACCGCGCCAACGGCGGGCGCTTCGCCGGCCTCGCGCCGACCACCGGTCCTGCGGCGATCGACCCCACCGCTCGCCCGAGTCGACCCGCCTCGCCCACACATCCACAGGAGCCCCGCACCCATGACCTGGCACTGGACCGGTCTCGCCTTCTTCTCCCTCACCTTGTTGCCGGCCGGGCTGGCACTGGTCACCGGCCGAATACCGCACAGGCTGCGGCACCGGCTCGCCCCCATGCGTCCACGCGGCTGGGCACTGCTCGGCCTCTATTCCGCCGCCCCCCTCAACACGATCCCGCGCCTCGCCGAGGCACCGCCCGCGACCATCGTGGTAGCTACGGCTGCCGCAGCTGTCCTCGCCGCAGCGGGCTGCACCTACGCAGCCCTCGCTCCGCACCGGACCAGGAACGCCGCCCAGTGATCAGCAGGCCGCGCCTGACACGCCTCGCGTTCTCGCTCACCGTCTGGTGGATGCTGCTCTCCCTCGCCCTCTGGCTCCTGGGCAGGGCACTTGACCAGCCCGCCTCACTCGGGCAGTGCACTGCCTCGGCTGCCTTCTTCGTCGTCCTGGGGGAGACCGGTGACTGGCTGCGACGACGCTGGCGGGCCGGCCGGATCGCGACTCGGCACCAACCGGCACCGCCACGGCCCCGACCGCCCGACGGGAAGGAACCGACCACGCACTCGTGACGATGGGCTCGCGTCACCGTCCTGGGCGAGCCGGCCCACGCCCGTGATCCGTATGTGATCGGTGCGCCGTAGTCTCCACCCGGCCAGGGAGTTACTGGTTGCGCGATCAAAACGGGGGACAGCACATGGCATACAGACGTGCGGTGATACCGGCACTGGTCGGAGGGGTGCTGCTCACCGCGCTCCTGTGGTGGGCGGGGGCCAGTGCGCAGGCGCTGCACCTGCAGGGCACCGCCGACGTCATCGGTGGCCGGGCTGCGGCCGATCTCCAGCAGTGGCTCACTCCGTGGTCGTACGACCCTCCGGACTCGGTCCGGTTCGGCGCCGGGGTGTCCGGCGGAATCGGGGAGACGGCCGGTATCGACGGCGGCCGTTACCTCGATCTGTACGCGACCGCGCTGCAGATCCGGTTCGCCGCGGTCTTCGCCTTCTTCGTGCCCGGTGCGCTGCTCCTGGTCCGCAGACTGCCGCCGGTGCAGGGTCGGATGCCCGCCGCGCTGCTCGCGACATGGGCGTGGGGTCTGGTGGCCGGGACCCTGGCGGTGACCGTCTCGGCGCCGTGGCTGATCGCTTCGCAGGGGTACGGCAGTTACCGCTTCCTGCCGCAGTTGGCGGGCGTGATCTCTTCCGGGCGGCAGATCCTGGTGCTGACCGCGCTGGTCGCGGCGGCGGCGACGGTGTTCGCGGCGCGCATCACCGCCAAGGGCGCAGGTCCGCTGCCGCAGGAGATCGTCCCGGCGCGTGCCGCGCGGCTGGCCGCCAGTGCCGGGACCGCGGTGGTCGCTCTGTCCCTGGTGGTCCTCTCCTACCAGTCGGTCGCCGGCGCTCTCCAGACGGCGTTCACCGGCGGCGGGCTGCTTGCCGAACCGGGCGACCTGCTGCGCCAGTGGCTCCTGCTCGGCGCCTGGGCGGGTCCGGCGGACACACCGCTCGGTGACTGGCTCCTGTACCGGGCCGCCGACGCGCTGCTGCTCGTGGTGGTGTGGTGGTCACTGCGGCGGTTGCCCGGGCTGCTCACCCGGGCCACTGTCCCGGCGATGGCGGTCGGTGCCGTCTGCGCGACTGTTCTCGGGCTGCTGGCGAGCCAGGTGCTGCGGACGGTGACGGACGGGGCGGGCATGCGCTGGGGCCTGATCTACCTGTCCACCGGCCTCGGCGGCGGCGTCCCGGCCGCCCTGACCTGGGGCCTGGCGGCGGGAGCCACGGCCGCCGTGACACTGCGGGTGGCCGTGCGACGCACACAGGCTGCCGATGCCACGCCTGCTGTCCAGGATCCCGCCCGGCCGTAGCGATGCTGCCGGGTCCCTGACCGACCAGGTACCGCTTCCGCGTCCTCGGCCTTGAGGGTGAGAGGCGGGCGCACGACGGCGTTGGACGCCCGGGGCAAGCGCCGTGCGCCGGTGCGGCGCAGCGGGACAATGCGCGCGTTCCGCGAGACGCTGGCGCCGGGACGGCGCGAAGGCGTTGTCTCCGAGCCCCTGTCCGTTCTCCCTCCGGAGTCCGCCATGGCAGCACCGACCGACTCGTCCCCTGAGGACAGCTACCGCTTTGACGACCTGCGTGCACTCTTCGTCAACTGCACGCTCAAGCCGTCCCCCCAGCTCAGCCACACCCAGGGACTCATCGACAAGAGCCGGGCGATCATGGAGGCGCGGGGAGTGACCACGGACGAGATCCGTGCCGTCGACCACGACATCGCCCCCGGCGTCTACCCGGACATGACCGAGCACGGCTTCGCCACGGACGCCTGGCCCGCACTGTACGAGCAGGTGATGGCCGCGGACATCCTGGTGCTGGCCGGACCGATTTGGCTGGGCGACAACAGCTCGGTCACCAAAAAGGTCATCGAGCGGCTCTACAGTTGCTCCAGCCTCCTCAACTCCCAGGGCCAGTACGCCTATTACGGGCGGGTCGGTGGGTGTCTGATCACCGGCAACGAGGACGGTGTGAAGCACTGCGCCATGAACGTCCTCTACAGCCTTCAGCACCTCGGCTACACCATCCCGCCGCAGGCCGACGCGGGCTGGATCGGACCGGCGGGGCCCGGTCCGTCGTACCTGGACCCCGGCTCCGGGGGCCCGGAGAACGACTTCACCAACCGCAACACCAGCTTCATGACCTGGAACCTCATGCACCTGGCTGCCCTGCTCAAACGCGCCGGAGGAGTCCCCGCCCACGGCAACCAGCGCACGGAATGGGACGCCGGCTGCAGGCCGGGGGCGGACAACCCCGAGCACCGCTGAGCCCAGCCGATCCGCATGCCGGCCGCCGCGTAAGGATTCCGTCATCACCTCAGGGGTACGGAACGCCTGCCCGTCTCCGTTGAATGGAAAGACAAGCGAACTCCGAGGAAACGGGGCAGGGATGTGGCGCGTGCGGAAGGTACTGACCGGGCCGTTGGCCGTAGCGGTGCTGGTGGCGGCGGTCGCCGGGGTCGGCTTCGGGCTGTACTGGTTCCAGCCGTGGAAGCTGTGGCAGAACGAGACCGTCGAGGAAGCCCTGCCGGGGGTGGTCGAGACTTCCGTGCCTCCTACTGCTGCGGCGGCTTCGGCCGCACCCTCTGAGCAGCCCTCGGCCGCCGGCCCGCAGACGCTGGCGAGTGGTGAGCTGATCAGCCACGAGCACGCGACATCGGGCACGGTGAGGCTCGTACGGCTGGTCGACGGCTCCCATGTGGTCCGGCTGGAGAACCTCGACACCAGCAACGGACCGGACCTGCGCGTCTGGCTGACCGACGCACCGGTGAAGGAGGGGCGGGCCGGGTGGCACGTCTTCGACGACGGGAAGTACGTCAGCCTCGGCCGGCTCAAGGGCAACAAGGGAAGCCAGAACTACGCCCTGCCCAGGGACGTCGATCCATCGAGCTACAGCAGCGTGACCATCTGGTGCGACCGTTTCGACGTCTCCTTCGGCGCCGCGCAGCTGGCTCGCATCTGACAGCGGTGGGGATCGGCGACTACGCGCTACGCAGCGCCCAGTTCATCGACGGTCTGGTCCGCGTGGCCTGCACGCCGTGACCAGGCGCGGGGACGACCGCCGAGCCGGCGTGTCGCTGCGCCTGGTGCAATACCCCGCCGTCGCCTCGCTCGTGTCGACGCCCTGTTCGCCGAAGCCGTGTTTCCCGACGGGACGAATAGGACTTCCCGTGTCCTGTGGAACCTGTGCGCGAGGCCGGCGATGGCCGATCCCCAGTCCCGCCCAGCTCTTCGCCGACGGGTCCGATCGTCTGGGAACCCGACTGGCCGGCCTGCTGCGGCGGGCGCACGCCGACGGCGTACTCGACGAGTCGCACCGGGGCACTGGGAGGGGGAGCCGCCGCACCCCCGCAGGGCCGCGGGGGTTCGGTGCCTCCCCACGGCGTCTCAGCATCAGCTGGCAGCCGGACGTACCGGTCAGTGGCTGCCGGTGAGTTCGCCGCTGAGCGTCTTGTGGATCCGGGCGCTGGGTTCGTTCAGGCCGATGATCTCGACGGTCTTGCCGCGCTGGGCGTACTTGGTCTCGATGGCGTCCAGGGCGGCGACGGAGGAGGCGTCCCAGATGTGGGCGGCGGACAGGTCGATGACGACCCTGTCCGGGTCGCCCGCGTAGTCGAACTGGCCGACGAGATCGTTGGAGGAGGCGAAGAACAGCTCACCGGTGACCCGGTAGACGACAGTGGTGCGGTCGGGGTCGGTGACGGCGGTGACCTCGGCGAGGTGGGCGACGCGCTTGGCGAAGATGACCATCGCGGTGATCGAGCCGACGACGACACCGATGGCGAGGTTGCTCGTGGCGACCACGCACACGACGGTGATCACCATGACGGTGCTCTCCCCGGCCGGCATGCGCTTGAGCGTCTTCGGGGCGATGGAGTGCCAGTCGAAGGTCGCGAATGACACCATGACCATCACCGCGACCAGGGCGGCCATGGGGATGTCGGAGACGATCGGCCCGAATACGACGCACAGCACCATCAGGAACGCGCCGGCCAGGAAGGTCGACAGCCGGGTGCGGGCGCCGGAGACCCGTACGTTGATCATCGTCTGGCCGATCATGGCGCAGCCGCCCATGCCGCCGAGGAAGCCGGTGACGATGTTGGCGACGCCCTGGCCGATGGACTCGCGGGTCTTGGAGGAGCGGGTGTCGGTGATCTCGTCGACCAGCTTCGCGGTCATCAGCGACTCCATCAGGCCGACCAGTGCCATGGCGAGCGCGTACGGGGCGACGGTGGTGAGGGTGTCCAGGGTGAACGGTACGTCCGGCAGTCCCGGCACCGGGAGAGAGGACGGCAACTCTCCCTTGTCGCCCACGGTCGGCACCGCGATGCCTGCCGCGACGGTGATGACCGTGAGGATGACGATCGACACCAATGGCGCCGGGACCACCGTGGTGACCTTCGGGAAGAACACCATCAGTGTCAGCCCGGCGGCGAGCAGCGGATAGACCGGCCAGCGAACGTCCGTCATCTCCGGCACCTGCGCCATGAAGATGAGGATGGCCAGGGAGTTGACGAAGCCGACCATCACGCTGCGCGGTACGAACCGCATCAGCTTGGCCACCCCGAGAGCGCCCAGGACGATCTGGAAGACGCCGGCGAGGATGACGGCGGCGACGAGGTAGCCGAAGCCGTGCTCGCGGTTCAGCGGAGCGATCACGAGGGCGACGGCGCCGGTGGCCGCGGAGATCATGGCCGGTCGGCCGCCGACGACCGCGATGGTCACGGCCATCGTGAACGAGGCGAACAGACCGATCGCAGGGTCGACGCCGGCGATGACCGAGAACGAGATCGCCTCCGGGATCAGCGCCAGGGCGACCACCAGACCGGCGAGCACCTCAGTGCGCAGCACCTTCGGGTCGGACAGCCAGGTGGGACGTCGGGAGCCACGCAGCCACGCGGCCGGGGACAGTGCGGAGGAGGACAAGACGAGGGGAACCTGTCGTGCTCGGGCACACCCGGCACCACGGCGGGCGTGCAGGCAGGCGTGGAGGAACGGGGTGGTCCACCACGAGGTCCGCGAGCGGCGGACCGAAGTCAGAGGGCAGCGGCGACGCGACCCGAGAAGGGGTCGGGCGCTGCTTGGGGGCGAAGGATCACGGCGGGCAGGCGGCGGCGCCGGGCAGCACGGACATGCGCACGCTCTCTCCTGCGGACGACGGACATCGGGCTTCGCCGGGGGCTTCGTCGGCCCCGACACGGCTGACGGTGACGGGACGGCATCCCGCACCAGGGAAACGGGCACGGCAGGCAGCCGACCCGGCACCCGAGGAACTCTACCGTAACGTTAGGGTAGAGATCGGCGGCTCACGCCCGTAGCCGCAGTCAGAGCCGAGGAAGGCACCCCGCGTGAGCAGCGAGCACATGCAGATCGGCGAGGTCGCCGTACGGACCGAACTGTCGCTGCGCACCATCCGGCACTACGAGGACACCGGCCTCGTCATCCCCTCCGCCCGCTCCCAGGGAGGCTTCCGCCTCTACACCGAGGCCGACGTCGCCCGCCTGATGGTCATCCGCCGTATGAAGCCGCTCGGCTTCACCCTTGACGAGATGCGCGCCCTGCTCGACGCCACCGACCGACTCGACTCCGGCGAGGAACTGCTGCCCGCAGACCGTGAGGAACTGCTGGAGCGCGTACGCGGGTTCGAGCGGGCCGCCCGGCAGCGGGTCGCGGATCTGCGTACGCAGCTGGCCCGGGCGGAGGAGTTCGCGACCACGCTGGCGGAGCGCCTGACGAAAACTCCCGCCTCCTGACATGGTCCCGTCGGCGCTTTGTCGCGATGGCTGTTGGCGAGCGGCTGTGGGATGCAGCCTCGTCGCCGGGGTGTCGAGTGGATCGGTGATCGTCGGGGCGCCGTCGGTCTGTTCGGGTCTGCGGTGCTGGGTATGAGCCGTCCACGCTCACGGACTCACCATCAGTAGCTCGTCCGCAGCGAGGCTCCGGCATGGCCGGGAGGGTACAGAACTGGCAGGAGGGGAGCCCGCCGACGGCCGGTACGCCGTCCGTGCCGCGAGACTTTGCCGGTATCACTCCTGGGCGCAACGGCAATCGACCGTCGGTCGGCTCCCCGCTCGATCATTGCATAGTGCAAAATGAAATCGCCAGTCATTCCGACCGCTTTCCGGGGAAGTCCTCCCGACGGGTCCGGCCAGGGGCGGACGAACTGATAGTGACACCCTGTGGATGGTGTGCCAGGCGAGAGACCTTACGAGAGCCTGACGTGGTGGTGAAACCCCTCGTGACCCGCTCGTCCCGCAGGTAACTCTGTTGCTGCGCGCCGCCGTTCCGTGGTGGCGGCGAAGGTCCGAGGAGCAACGCATGAGCAGGCACACCAGGCGCAGGTCATCGCTACAGGTCCGGCTGACCGTCGCCGGAGCCGGGATCCTTGCCGCGGCGGCGGCCGTCACCACGGTGAACTTCGCCTCAGCCGGGTAACTCCAGCGGCCTGGGCGCACGGCCGGGGCGGGTCACGCGGTCTTCGTGCAGGGCAATGAGCTCGCCGGTAACACCATCCACGCCTTCGGGCGCGGATACGACGGCGCGCTGAGTGCCGCGGGCGGCTTCGCGACCGGCGGCAAGGGTGGGGACCAGGTCGACGCGCCCACCGACTCGCTCGCGTCCCAGGGCTCCCTGGTCCACGACGAAAGGTCGGGCCTGCTGCTGGCGGTCAACGCGGGCAGCGGCACCGTGACGTCGTTCCGGGTCCAGGGGCAGAAGTTGACGGAGCGTCGAACCGTGTCCTCTGGCGGGGACTTCCCGGCGTCGATCGCGGTCTCCGGCACGCTGGCGTACGTCATGAACGCGGGCGGAGTGGGCAGTGTCCAGGGATTCCGGATCACCGCGAAGGGCCTGGTGGCGTTGAGCGGTTCACATCGCTCGCTCGGGCTGGACAACGAGAAGGTGCCGCTGTTCAGCAGCTCGCCCGGTCAGGTCGCGTTCACGCCGGACGGCCGCGCGCTGGTCGTCACCACCAAGTCGGCGAACACCGTCGAGGTCTTCCCGATGCAGGGTGACGGACGTCCCGCCCATCGGCCGGTGGTCAACGACTCCGCGGGCGGAGTGCCGTTCGCGATCACCTTCGACAAGGCCGGCCGGATGCTGGTGGCCGAGGCCGAGAAATCGACAGTGAGCACATACAAGGTGCGCGCCGACGGAACCCTCAAGGTCGTCCAACGGCCCCTGGCCAACGGCCAGAACACGCTGTGCCGGCTGGAGCGGGCCGGCGACTTCTTCTACGGCGGCAACACCGGCAACTCCACGGTCACCGGTTACCGCACCGACCGGCACGGAAGGCTCGCGCTCACGAACGACATCGGCATCGCTACCCCGCCCTCGGTCATGTCCCAGGGGGTCATCGACCTGGCGGTGACCAGGGACGAGAGGTTCCTGTACGTGCAGAACGGGACCTCCGGCACCGTCGACGGCTTCCGCATCGGCAAGAACGGCTCCCTCACCAAGGTCACCACGGCCACAGGACTGCCCTCCTTCGCCGAATCCGGCATGGAGGGCATAGCCGCCGTGTAAGGAAGCGGCCACTGCGGCCCGGCGCCCCGGACGTCCTTGTCCGGGGCGTCACGCGTGTGAGCATCCATGTTGGCAGTCTCCGGCGGCGTCGAGTCGGACGAAGGGGACGGTTCGCCCCGCCTCGCGGTACGACGGCTCGCTGCCGTCGACGTGAAGTCCCATGTACGCGCACAGGCGGTGGGCCGTCCGGGGATGGCGCCGGGCGTAGTCGGCCATGACCTCGGCGCCTTCGTCGGGTGTAAGGAAGCGGGCAGTGACGGCGTAACGGCGGGTGCCGACCTGCAGGAGCGTCTTCGGCTGCTCCCGCAGGTTCCTGTACCAGTCGGCCTCCGGCCCGAATCCGGAGGCGACGGTCCAACTCGCGTCGGCCGGGGAGCGGGACACCGCTTCCAGGACCACCAGGCGGTCGAGGCTGCTGACTCGGCCGACGTGGTGCAGCAGGAGCAGCCGTTTCCCGAAGAGGCGCCCCAGTCCTGAGCGGAAGAGCAGGATCGGCAGCCGCGCCGCCAGGCGCCGCCACCCGGTGGGGAGTTGGGGGCGGCGAGGTGTGGCGCTTCTGCGCCTCATGGTCGCCTTCCGCGGGTCGGGAATGTCGGCTCTCGGCCTCGATCGGGTAAAGAACCGGGATTGAGAGCCGTCTCACGCGAGCAACCTTTGCATAGCCTAAATGTGGAGGAGGGGTGCCTGCGGAGAATGGGGGTGGCTCTCGAGCGCCGCGACACCGTTGGAGTAGGTATGACCGAGAAGAAGCCGCCGTCGAGCTGGACGGTGCTGTCCTGGATGCCGGGTGTGGTGATGGCGGTTGTCGCGGTGGTGGACGTCGTGGCCGGGCCGGGGGTGGGCTTTCTTCCGCTCGTGTCGCTCGGGCCCGCGTTCTCCGGGTTGGTCGGGGGGTGGCGTCGTACGGCGGTGTTCGGGCTCGTGGCGCTGGTGCTGTGCGTGGGGCTCGGCCTGTACGACGGGCTGTTCGAGGAGCGTCGCGGGTTCACCGCGATGGCGTCGGTGGCGGGCGTGACAGGTGTGGGTATCGCGGCGGCCGTGATGCGCTCGCGCCGCGAAGGGGAACTGGCCAGTGTGCGGTCGATCGCGGAGGTCGCCCAGCGGGTGCTGCTGCGGCCGGTGCCGTTGACCGCGGGGCCGCTGCAGGCGGCGGTGTCCTACACCTCGGCGGTCGCGGAGGCGCGCATCGGCGGGGACCTGTACGAGGTGGTGGCCTCGCCGCACGGCATCCGGGTGATCGTGGGCGATGTGCAGGGCAAGGGCCTGGCTGCGGTGGAGACGGCAGCCGTCGTCCTCGGTGCCTTCAGGGAGGCGGCGCACGACGAGCCGGACCTGGTGGGCCTCGGCGAGCGCCTGGAACGGAGTTTGGCCCGGGAACTGGAGGGCGAGAAATTCGTCACCGCGATCCTCGCCGAGATCGGCGCACGCCACGAGGCCGTCTTCCTCAACTATGGCCATCCTGCGCCGATGGTCGTACGCCAGGACGGAGCCGTCGACTTTTCGCAGCCGCTCGCCTACGCTCTCCCGCTCGGCTTGGGCGTACCCGCAGGGGATGGGCCGAAGCCGTACCGGGTGGACTTCGCCCCCGGTGAGCAGCTGTTGCTCTACACCGACGGCGTCACCGAGGCCCGCGACGAGGACGGCTGCTTCTACCCCGTCGGTGAGCGTGTGCACCTGCTCAAGGACCCCGACGCGCACCGAGCCCTGGAGGCCCTGCGTGCGGATCTTGCCCAGCACGCCGGCGCTCCGCCCCACGACGACGCCGCGATGCTCCTGCTCCGGTATCACGGTCATGAGAAAGGAAAATCTGCTCCCAACTCTTGCGCGAGTCCCGATGCGTGAGTGAGGAGCGCTTTCGGGGCGGTAGAAAGGACGTATGGCGGAGCGCGAGACCCCTGGCGGGGCGATGGACGATGTTGACGTGGTGACCCGTGCGGTGTTGACCGCGTCCCGCTTGCTGGTGGCGGTCTCCGCGCGCTCCCTCGCCGAGGTCGAGGAACGGGTGACGCTCCCGCAGTTCAGAATGCTGGTGGTGCTGTCCACGCGCGGTGCCACCAAGCTGGTCACGCTCGCCGACTTTCTCCAGGTGGCGCCGTCCACCGCGATGCGCATGGTCGACCGGCTGATCGCGGCCGGGCTCGCCGACCGGCAGTCCAACCCCGACAACCGGCGCGAGACCCTCCTGCAACTCACGGAGGAGGGACGGCGCACGGTTGCGGACGTCACCGCCCGGCGCCGCGCCGAGATCGCCGCGATCGTCGAACGGCTCACCCCTACGCAACGGCTGGCACTCATGGAGGCCCTCGCAGCCTTCAACGAGGCCGGGGGAGAACCCCTTGCGGAGGCGCTGGACGTCGCAGGGCCGCACCCACTGGGGTGGGCGGTCGACGTGCCCCTGCTCCGCGACGCCTGACCCGCCCGGAGCCGCCGTCGGATTCGAGCCCGCTCTCCTCCCTCTCGACGCGTTTTGCGTAATGCAAGGGATGCGTGCGGGTGTGGTCGGGCTGCCTGATTCCGGCAACGCAGGCTGCTTGTACCCGTCCGGTCGGGGGCAGTGTGGACCGCCCGCTTGTCACGCCAGGATGCAGGGCCATGGCTGGACACGGAAGGACGCCAGAAGGGGACACGTGCATGCGCCGAAGACGTCGGCCTCTGCCGGAGGTGCACCTGATGGCGCATCTGCGGAGCACGGTGTGGGGGCCGGCCGAGTTCGTCGGCCTCCCACCGTGGCGGCTGGCCGCAGAGGGGCTTGTTGCCGGGTGTGTGGCGGCGGGGGTGATCGTCGGCGTGACGATCGGTGGTGCCTGGTACGGGATTCCCGGGCTGGCGGACGGTGAGGGCGGCCTGGTCTGTGCCGCCGCGCTCGCCCTCTACCTTCGCGTGATGCGGGCCGGACGGGCATTGATAGCCATCGTCGCCCTGCTCGGGGTCTGCCTCGCGTTGCAGGCGCCCCAGGCGGCCGTGGGTCTGGTGTTGGCGGAGCGGGGCCGAGTGGGGTCCGTGGTGGTGACATCGGTCGAGGCCGAACTGGGTGCCGTCCCCGGCCGCTATCTCTGTTCGGTGGCCGACGGTGACGGCGTGCCGCTGAAGGTCCGTATCTGGCGGGGGTGCGGGCGGGCCACCCGACCTGGCGATGCGCTTGCCGTCGTGTACGACGTGAAGGGGCGCGTGCAGCCGCGCGGAGTGGAGGCCGGAGCGTCGCAGGCAGGGCACCTGCGTGACCTGGTTTGCTGGGTCGGCACTCTGGTCGCCGCGTGCCTGGTCGCGGTCGTACGCTCCTACCGGCTCTCCGCCGCCGTATCCCGCTGCCCTGACCGACGGGCCTCGTCGGCGGGACCGTGACAGGTCGCACCGGCCGACCTTTCGCCGATCATCCGCTGGTCGGGCTGGGAGCGGTTGTCGGGGCGCTGGTCCGGACGTTCAGGTCCGGGCGCGGTGTGAGAACGAGGATGGGAGAGCCGGGCTGGGGTGCGGGCGGAGTGACCTGATCCTTGGGGATCTTGGGCGGGGTGGTCTGCTGGAAGTTGACCTGGTCGATGTTGACCAGACCGGTGTTCTCCAGCACGGTGATGTGGTCCAGGACGGTGTCGTTGGCCAGGTCGGCGAGCTGGCGGACCAGGGTGTTCTGGGTGCTGGCACGAATCTTGGCGATGACCGGGAAGATCTGACCGTGCGTGACCCGCATGATGCCGACCGCGGTGGAGTCGAACTCCTTGCCGCTCTTGGAGTCCACCGTCGCCACGAACTGCTGCTGCTGGGGGCTCGCCAGGTTTGGCAGGGTGATGTTCAGCTCGGGGGCGATCTTGAGGCACATCTGGTCCAGCCCGGCATGGCCGACGATCAGGTGCTTGCCGGCCTCCTTCATTGCCGGGCTGGTGCCGCGCGCCATCGCCATCTCTCCCAAGGGGTACTCCCACAGACCGGCCGCGCGGACCTTGACCACGAAGTCGCGGTCTGCCTCGGTCAGTGGCCCGTACTGGGTGTTGGCGATGATCCGGTTCGTGTTCGTCGTCGCGTTCTCTATGCCGAGCATCGCGGGATAGGCGAGGGCTGTGAGGGTCAGACCCAGCGCCCCGAACACGAAGACGCTTCCCAGCTTGTTGAGTGAGACGGGCATGGAGACTCCTGACGTGAGCGAGCTGTATGCCAGGGGGTACGGGCTCGCGGAGGAGAATCTTCATTGCACTGGGTAAATTTTGCAGTGTATGACGTGATGCGCATCACATGTTGAGTTCTTTGGCGCTGCTGGCGGGGCGAGCGTGCCGTCTTCCGCGAACACGTGGATCCAGACGGCGAGGGACGCATCTCCTCGTGCTTCGACGGCGAATTTCGTCGCGATGTTGTCCGACCGAGGCCGGGCAGGACGGATGCCGGCCCGGCCGACCGTACGTGCGTCCCTCGCGTGTGGTGCGTGACTACGCGGATGGCGCCGTATGTGCGGCACGCAGCGCGCTCTGGTGACTGAGCCAGCCGACTGGTCGGCCTTGCTTGCCGTCGAGTACGGGCACTCATACGGGCACTCCGTTACCGGCCGCCGAGAGCGGGACGTGGAGAGCCTCGGCGAGGGGCTGGTCCGCCGTCACGGGTGCGGGTGGCTCGGCGAGCTGCCCGACCCGGGCGGGCGCGGTTTCGGGTTGCCCTGCGAGGGCCTCGGCGACTGCCTGGGCACTGACGACGCCGACGTAGTGCCCGGCATCGTCCACCACGGGGAGCACGCCATGCCCGCACAGGCTCAGCAGGTGGGCTGCTTCGGGCAGCGCGATGGACGACGGCAGGAGCGAGGGGGAGGGGCTCCATGACGGCGCCGACGCGCTGGGTGCCGATCCGGGCCCCGGGGGCGGGACCGTCGAGGTCGACCCCGCGTCGGCGCAACTTGAGCGTGTAGATGTTGTCGCGCGACAGCAGGCGGCTGACTGTCGTTGCGGGCGCGATCGCCAGCATCAACGGGAGGATGACCGAGTACTCGCCGGTCAGCTCGAAGAGGATCACCGCGGCGGTGATCGGCGCGCGGGCCGCGCCCGCGAAGACGGCGCCCATGGCGACCAGCGCGTAGGCGCCCACCGCCCCGGCCGTGCCCGGCAACAGGTCATGTACGCCGATGCCGTACGCCGCTCCGAGCATCGCCCCGATGAACAGGCTGGGCGCGAAGACCCCGCCCGAGCCGCCGATACCGATCGTCAGGCTGGTCGCCACCATCTTGCCCACCAGCAACAGCAGCAGGAAGCCGATGACGTACCCGCCCTCGGTGGCCTTCTCCAGCACCGGATAGCCGACGCCGTACATCTCCGGCAGAACCAGGAGTACGAGGCCGAGTGCCAGTCCGCCGACCGCCGGGCGCAGCCACTCCGGCCCGCGCCAGACCCAGTCGCAGGCGTCCTCGACCAGGTACAGGAAGCGCGAGAAGGGGAAGGCGTGCCCCGGGTGCCCTGAAGTTTTTGCATGATGCAAAACTTTCGCGATGTGGTGAACGTGGCTGATGACGCTTCCGTACCCCCTTGAGAGCGTGGTGGTTCGGGGACCGGTAGCTGCGGGATGCCGAGCTGCTCGTGCTGGGCGGCGGCGTGCGGTGGCCACCGGCCGGGCCCCGGGCCTTCTCCGGTATCTGACCTGCCCGTGCGCTGTCCGCGCGGCCGGAGCACGGCCCCGAGGTCAGCACGGCGTCGGACACGTCGGCACGTGTCCGAACGCCTCCGAGATCCAAGAGCCGACCCGGAGACATGACGTGGAACGACGACAGGCGCAGCAGGGTCGGCGCGTGGGCAGGACACTGCTGGTGGTGGCCGCCATGCTGGCCGGTGTCCTGCTCGGCGGCGCGACACCGGCCTCGGCACACGCGGTGCTGACCGGCAGCGAACCGAGCGCGGGCATGGTGCTGAAGACAGCGCCGAAGTGGGTGACGGTCTCCTTCACCGAGTCCGTCGCCCTGGCCGAGGACTCGGTGCGCGTCCTCGACCCGAACAGCCGCCCGGTCACCGCGGGCGACCCCGAGCACGCGGACGGCAAGGCGGACACCGCGCGCGTGCCGCTGCCCGGCGACCTGCAGGAGGGCACGTACACCGTCTCCTGGCGAGTGCTGTCGGAGGACAGCCACGCCGTGTCCGGTGCCTTCACCTTCTCCGTCGGAGCGCCCTCGCAGACCCGCGCCGAGGTCGCTGCCGAGCCGGCCGTGGATCCCGCCGTCGACACCCTCTACGGCATCGGCCGCTACGTTGCCTACGGGGGCCTGGCCCTACTGATCGGCAGCGCCGTGTTCGTCCTGGTCTGCCGACCCGGGGCCACGGCCGTACGTGTGGTGCGCGGACCGCTTGCGGCCGGGTGGTGGGCGCTGGCGTTGTCGACGGTCGCGCTGCTGCTGATACGCGGGCCGTACGCGAGCGGGGACGGACCGGCCGGGGTGTTCGATCCGCGACTGCTGCGGAGCACGGTGGACAGCCGGCCGGGCATCGCGCTACTGGTCCGCCTGGCTCTGCTCCTGTTGGTGGCCCTGCTTCTCAGGCGCGGCCGGTCCGAGTGGAAAGCCGGACGTGACACGGTGGCGGCGGGCGTCGCACTCTGCCTCGGCCTTGCCGGGACCTGGGCGGCGGCCGAGCACGCTTCCGCGGGGATCCAGGTGCCTGTGGCGATGGTCTCCGCCGTGTTGCACCTGCTCGCCATGTCCGTGTGGCTCGGTGGGCTGACCGCGCTGCTGGTGGCGCTGTTCCGGGCACAGGCCGACGACCCGCTCCCGCCCGCCGCGGTGGCACGTTTCTCCCGGCTCGCGCTCGCCTCGGTGGCCGTGTTGGCAGCCACCGGTGTCTACCAGTCCTGGCGCGGACTCGGCTCCTGGGAGGCGTTCACCACCCCCTACGGGAGGACGCTCGCCCTGAAGATCGCGGCCGTGGCACTCATGCTGTTGGCGGCGTCGCACTCGCGGAACTGGACAAGAGGGCTCCTGCGGGTGCCCCAGGTGAAACCGGTACTGGTCGCCGTGGGCGTTGGTGACCCGAGCTCTCCGCCAGACCTCACGACGGAGCCTGCCGCTGGGTCCAGCACTGCCGAGCCCAGCCCGGAGGTCCAGCGGCGCGGCCTGCGCAGGTCCGTGCTGGCCGAGGTGGTGATCGGCGTCGTGGTGCTCGCGGTCACCACCGTGCTGACGGGCAGCCGGCCTGGGCGGGCCGCCGCCGAGTCCGCAGCGGCGTCCACGGCCGTCGGGCGGTCGAACGTAACCCTCGCGGTGGTCCCTTTCGACACGGGTGTCCCTGCGGGGAGCGGCAAGGTACAGGTCACGCTGGAACCGGGCCGGGTCGGCCGCAACGTGGTGGAGGCCGTGGTCTTCGGCGCCGACGGAAGCCTCATCGACATCCCCGAACTGCGTCTCACCTTCACCCAGTCCGCGCAGCGCGTCGGCCCGCTCGACGCGGAAATCGTCGACCAGCGAGGCTACTGGGGCAGCGACAGCCTCAATCTCCCGCTCGCCGGGATCTGGACGATGCGGGCCACGGTGCGCGTCTCCGACATCGACCAGGTCACTGTGTCCAAGACCGTGAAAATCACCCCATGAGATCCGGGTGGGGACCACAGCCCCGGAGCGAAGGCGGTCGCCGAGCCGCCAGCCACTGACTGGCACGTGCGCGAACGTTCGCGTGCCAGCCATCCGTGACAAGCGGGAAGCACGCCGGTCTGGAGCCGCTGCCTGATGCCTCGAACGCACCCCCACGGCGGTGGAACGAACCGTGCCGCGCGACGGGCGCTACTCACAGCGCGGTGTTCGCAGCGGTGGGCGTCGTGACGACGGTGCTGGGCCACGCCCTGATGCTTGGCGGCGTCCTGCCCCGGTGGCCGGTGGCCGGTGGGCGGTGGGCGTCACGGTCACCTGTACGGCTTCGGTCGTGTGGTGGCTGACTGGCCGGGAACGGGGGCAGCGACGGTAGGACGGTAGCTGGTGTCACGGCCGTCGGCATCGAGCGTCCCGGTGAGGACTTCACGTACGACACTGCCGACAGGATCGCCCAGAAGGGCGACGGCATCGTCGTCACCGGCAAGACCCAGGCGAGGCCGGGAAGCAACGGGCGGGCCGGTTGCCCCGGGTGGGTACCCGGTGCCGGGCGTATGGACCGCGTCAAGAGTGGGCGGGCCGCCGTAAGGGAGGCGTCAAGGGCCCCTGACATCGGTCGGCCGGGCGGGTTTCCTGAAGCGGTCCGAATCCTCACGGGATTTCCCGCCCCTCACTCAGGAGCTCACGATGGCCGACGTGGCCTTCGTCGTCACCACGATCGCGGTGTTCGCGCTGGTGGCTCTCGTCGCCAAGGGGGTGACGAAGCTGTGACCGCCGAGAACATCGCAGGGCTGGTCGTGGCCGTCGCCCTGCTGGGTTACCTCATCCTCGCCCTGATCTTCCCGGAGAGGTTCTGAGTACGCCCATGAGTCCCGTTCTTGCTGACGTGCTCCTGGTGATGGCGCTGATCGGCGCGCTCGCCCTGGCGCACCGCCCGCTCGGCGACTACATGGCCGCCGTCTACAGCTCCAAGAAGCACTTGCGTATTGAGAAGTGGATCTACCGCTCGGTGGGTGCCGACCCGGACGCGGAGATGCGCTGGCCGGCGTACCTGCGGGGGGTGCTGGCCTTCTCCGCGGTGGGCGTGATCTTCCTGTACGTGCTCCAGCGCGTCCAGGACAAGCTGCCGCTGTCGCTCGGCTTCAAGGCGATCACTCCGGACCAGGCGTTCAACACGGCCGTGTCGTTCGTGTCGAACACCAACTGGCAGTCGTACTCGGGCGAGGTGGCGATGAGCCACGTCACCCAGACCGCCGGGCTTGCCGTGCAGAACTTCGTGTCGGCTGCCGTCGGTATCGCTGTCGCCGTCGCGCTCGTGCGCGGTTTCGCCCGGTCCCGTACCGGCGACCTCGGCAACTTCTGGGCGGACCTGGTGCGCGGTGTCGTCCGCATCCTGCTGCCGCTCTCCCTGGTCGTGGCCGTGCTGCTGATCGCCGCCGGCGTCATCCAGAACTTCGGCGACATCCACACCATCACCACGCTGACCGGTGACAAGCAGGCCATCAGCCCGGGTGCGGTCGCCTCCCAGGAGGCCATCAAGGAGGTGGGGACGAACGGCGGCGGCTTCTTCAACGCCAACAGCGCCCATCCCTTCGAGAACCCGGGCGGCTTCACCAACCTGCTGGAGATCTTCCTTCTGCTGCTGATCCCGTTCTCGCTGCCGCGCACCTTCGGCAAGATGGTCGGCAACGTCAGGCAGGGCTACGCGATCGTCGCGGCCATGGGGATCATCTGGTTCCTCGGCGTGGTCGCGGTGACCTGGATCGAGTACGCCCACCCGGGCACCGCCTCGCAGCTCGCGGGCGGTTCGATGGAGGGCAAGGAACAGCGCTTCGGCGAGGGCCCGTCCTCCCTGTTCGCGGTGTCGACGACCATGACCTCGACGGGGTCGGTCAACTCCTTCCACGACTCCTACCAAGGGTTGTCCGGCGGTGTGCTGCTGCTCGGCATGATGCTGGGCGAGCTCGCGCCCGGCGGAGTGGGCTCCGGGCTGTACGGGATGCTGATTATGGCGATCATCGCGGTGTTCATCGCCGGTCTGATGGTCGGTCGTACGCCCGAGTACCTGGGCAAGAAGATCGGGACTCGTGAGATCAAGCTGGCGGCCTGCTACATCCTTGTCACTCCGGCCCTCGTGCTGGTCGGTACCGCTGTTGCCATGGCACTGCAGGACGGCCGGGAAGCCATGACCAACATCGGCGCGCACGGCTTCTCCGAGGTCCTCTACGCCTACACCTCCGCCTCCAACAACAACGGCTCCGCGTTCGCGGGCTTCGGTGCCAACACTCCGTTCTTCAACACGACGCTGGGCCTGTGCATGGCTCTGGGACGGTTCCTGCCGATGGTGTTCGTGCTCGCCCTGGCGGGCTCGCTGGCCGGGCAGAAGCCGGTCCCGGAGACAGCGGGCACGCTCCGCACGGAGAAGCCGCTGTTCACCGGCCTGCTGGTGGGCGCCATCATGATCATTACCGGTCTGACGTTCTTCCCTGCCCTCGCGCTGGGCCCGCTCGCCGAGGGGCTGGCGACATGACCACCGACATCAAGAAGCAAGAGGACGCGATGTCCACAGGCACACCCACCCGGGCGCCGCACCAGGACGCCCCGACCGGTCACAAGGAAGGCCGCGTCGGTGTCGGCCTCTTCGACCCCGAGCAGTTGGTGAAGTCCCTGCCGGACGCCTGCCGCAAGCTCGACCCGCGGGTGATGGTCAAGTCGCCCGTCATGTTCGTGGTGCTGGTCGGCTCGGTGGTCACCACCGTGCTGGCCGTCAGGACCCCGGGGGACTGGTTCGGCTGGACCATCACCGTGTGGCTGTGGCTGACCGTCGTCTTCGCCAACCTGGCGGAGGCGGTCGCCGAGGGCCGGGGCAAGGCGCAGGCCGACACCCTGCGCAAGGCCAAGACCGACACCGTCGCCCGCCGGCTCGTCAAGGACGGCACGGGGGAGGAGCAGGTACCCGGTACCGAACTACGGATCGGTGACCTGGTCGTGTGCGAGGCCGGCGACATCATTCCCGGCGACGGGGACGTCGTCGAGGGCGTCGCGTCCGTGGACGAGTCGGCCATCACCGGTGAGTCCGCGCCCGTCATCCGGGAGTCCGGTGGTGACCGGTCCGCAGTCACCGGCGGCACGAAGGTCCTCTCCGACCGGATCGTCATCAAGATCACGACGAAGCCCGGCGAGACCTTCATCGACCGCATGATCGCCCTGGTCGAGGGCGCGGCCCGGCAGAAGACGCCCAACGAGATCGCGCTGAACATCCTGCTCGCCTCGCTCACCATCGTCTTCCTCCTCGCGGTGGTCACGCTGAAGCCCTTCGCGATCTACGCGGGCGCGGACAAGCAGACCTCGATGATCGTGCTCACCGCGCTGCTGGTCTGCCTGATCCCGACCACCATCGGCGCACTGCTCTCCGCGATCGGTATCGCGGGCATGGACCGGCTGGTCCAGCGCAATGTGCTCGCCATGTCCGGGCGGGCCGTCGAGGCCGCCGGCGACGTGTCGACGCTCCTTCTCGACAAGACCGGCACCATCACCCTCGGCAACCGGCAGGCCGCCGAGTTCGTGCCGGTGGCGGGGACAACCGAGGCCGAGGTCGCGGACGCCGCCCAGCTGTCCTCACTGGCCGACGAGACACCCGAGGGCCGCTCCATCGTCGTCCTGGCGAAGCAGAAGTACGGGCTGCGCGAACGCCACCAGGGCGAGCTGGCGCATGCCGAGTGGATCACCTTCACCGCGCAGACCCGCATGTCAGGGGTGGAGGTCGACGGACGCAAGGTCCGCAAGGGCGCGGCCGGCTCGGTGATCGCCTGGGTGAAGGAACAGGGAGGTGCGGTGTCCGAGGACGCCGGCCCGCTCGCCGACCGCATCTCCGAAGCCGGCGGTACCCCGCTGCTCGTCGCCATCCAGGACGATCAGGGTGCCCGCGTCCTCGGTGTCATCCACCTCAAGGACGTCGTCAAGGAGGGCATGCGGGAGCGGTTCGACGAACTGCGCCGCATGGGAATCAAGACGATCATGATCACCGGCGACAACCCGCTGACCGCCAAGGCCATCGCCGAGGAGGCAGGCGTCGACGACTTCCTCGCCGAGGCCACCCCCGAGGACAAGATGGCCCTCATCAAACGGGAACAGGCGGGCGGCAAGCTCGTCGCGATGACCGGCGACGGCACGAACGACGCGCCCGCCCTCGCCCAGGCCGACGTCGGCGTGGCCATGAACACCGGAACCTCGGCCGCCAAAGAGGCCGGGAACATGGTCGACCTCGACTCGAACCCGACCAAGCTGATCGAGATCGTCGAGATCGGCAAGCAACTCCTCATCACCCGGGGCGCGTTGACGACGTTCTCCATCGCCAACGACGTCGCCAAGTACTTCGCGATCATCCCCGCGATGTTCGCGGTCGCCTACCCGTCGCTCGACAAGCTCAACATCATGGGTCTGGCGTCCCCGGAGTCGGCGATCCTGTCGGCCGTCGTCTTCAACGCGCTGATCATCATCGCGCTCGTACCGCTCGCCCTGCGCGGCGTGCGGTACCGGCCGATGAGCGCGGACAAGATGCTGCGCCGCAACCTCGCCGTCTACGGGCTGGGCGGCCTGATCGTCCCGTTCGTCGGCATCAAGCTCATCGACCTGCTCATCTCGCTGATCCCCGGGATCGGATGAAGGACATGAAGAACTCCGTAGTGAACACCGGGCGCATGGCATGGGCCGCACTGCGCATGCTGCTCGTCCTCACCGTCGTGACCGGCGTCGTCTACCCCCTTGTCGTCACCGGCATCGGGCAGGTCGCCTTCCACGACAAGGCCAACGGTTCGATGACCGAGGCCGACGGCAGGGTGGTCGGCTCGACGCTGATCGGACAGAGCTGGAACATCAAGGGCACCGCCAAACCGGACCCCAAGTGGTTCCAGGGCCGTCCGTCCAACAGCGGCTACGACCCGCTGGCCACCGGCTCCGGCCAGCTCGGCGCCGACGACCCGACGCTCGTCAAGAACGTCCGGGCGGCGAAGAAGCAGGTCGCCGAGTTCAACGACGTCCCCGAGTCCGCGGTACCCGTCGACGCGGTCACCGGCTCGGCCTCCGCCATCGACCCCGACATCTCCCCGGAGTACGCGGACATCCAGGCCAAGCGGGTCGCCGAGGCGAACGGACTGCCCCTCGCCCAGGTGGAGAAGCTGGTCAAGGCACACACCGAGGGCCGTACGCTCGGCTTCCTCGACCAGCCACGCGTCAACGTCCTCGAACTCAACATCGCGCTCAAGGAACTGGCCGAGAACTGAGGGCCGTGGCGGGAAGGGCTGCGACCGAGGGCTGACGGGGCGAGTGCCCTCGTCCCATAGGCCCCCGTTGCGGATCTTCCCGCCAGGACCCGTCCACCGAAGACAGGAAGGCCGCACGCCGATGACCCGGGTGCTGGTGGTGGAGGACGATCCACAGCTCGTACGAGCCCTTGTGATCAACATGCAGGCACGGCAGTACGGAGTGGACGCGGCGCCGGACGGCGCCACGGCCCTCCGGCTCGCCGCCGCCCGTCAGCCCGACGTGGTCGTGCTCGACCTGGGACTGCCCGACATGGACGGCGTCGAGGTGATCAAGGCGCTGCGCGGCTGGACACGGACCCCCATCCTGGTCCTTTCCGCCCGCCGCGCCGCCCAGGAGAAGGTGGCTGCCCTCGACGCGGGTGCCGACGACTACATCACCAAGCCGTTCAGCATGGACGAGCTGCTGGCTCGGCTGCGGGCGGCGGTCCGCCGCACCGAGGCCCTATCGCTGGCTCCCGGGACGAGCGTGGTGACGACCGACTGCTTCAGCATCGACCTGCTGGCCAAGAAGGCCACCCGCGACGGACGCGACATCCGCCTCACCCCCACGGAGTGGCACCTGCTGGAGATCCTGGTGACCAGTCCCGGCCGGCTGGTCACACAGAAGCACCTGCTCCAGGAGGTCTGGGGCCCCACCTACGGTGACAAGACCAACTACCTCCGGGTGTACATGGCCCAGCTCAGGCGCAAACTCGAAATGGACCCGGCCCACCCTCGCCACCTGGTCACCGAGCCGGGCATGGGCTACCGCTTCGAGACGTGACCCACCTGGCAACCCTTTCATCCCGCACGAGCGCAGAGACGAGACGATGGCACGCGGCAAGCTCCGGATCTACCTCGGCGCGGCACCGGGCGTCGGCAAGACCTACGCCATGCTCTCCGAGGCACACCGCCGCACCGAGCGTGGCACCGACTGCGTGGTCGCCTTCGTCGAGCACCACCACCGGCCGCGCACCGAGGTGATGCTGCACGGCCTGGAGGAGATCCCCCGCAAGGAGCTGGAGTACCGGGACACGGCATTCACGGAGATGGACGTCGACGCGGTGCTGACCCGGCAACCACAGGTGGCGCTGGTCGACGAACTCGCCCACACCAACATCCCCGGCTCGCGCAACACCAAGCGCTGGCAGGACGTCGAGGAACTGCTGGACGCGGGGATCGATGTCGTGTCGACTGTGAACATCCAGCATCTGGAGTCCCTGGGCGACGTCGTGGAGTCGATAACCGGCGTACGGCAGCAGGAGACGGTCCCGGACGAGATGGTGCGCCGGGCCGACCAGATAGAGCTGGTCGACATGTCGCCCCAGTCGCTGCGGCGGCGGATGGCGCACGGCAACATCTACAAGCCGGACAAGGTCGACGCGGCGCTGTCCAACTACTTCCGGCCCGGGAACCTGACCGCCCTGCGGGAACTGGCCCTGCTCTGGGTTGCCGACCGGGTCGACGAGTACCTGACCGAGTACCGCAGCGAGCACCGGGTCTCCAAGATCTGGGGCTCGCGCGAGCGCATCGTCGTCGGCCTGACCGGCGGGCCGGAAGGCCGCACGCTGATCCGCCGCGCCGCCCGCCTCGCGGAGAAGGGCGCCGGCGGCGAGGTCTTGGCCGTCTACATCGCCCGCAGCGACGGCCTCACGTCCGCCTCCCCGAAGGAACTCGCCGTCCAGCGCACCCTCGTTGAGGATCTCGGCGGTACTTTCCACCACGTCGTCGGCGACGACATACCGGCCGCGCTGCTGGCCTTCGCCCGCGGGGTGAACGCCACCCAGGTCGTGCTCGGTGTTTCCCGGCGCAAGGGCTGGCAGTACGTCTTCGGGCCCGGCGTAGGCGCCACCGTCGCCCGGGAATCCGGCCCCGACCTCGACGTTCACCTGATCACCCACGACGAGGCGGGCAAAGGCCGCGGGCTGCCGGTTGCCCGGGGCGCTCGGCTCGGCCGGGCGCGCATCGTCTGGGGCTGGCTGGTCGGCATGGGCGGCCCGGTGCTGCTCGCCCTGCTGCTGACCCACGTCGCCGCGGATCTCGGCCTCGCCAACGACATGCTGCTGTTCCTGTCGCTGACGGTGGCCGCGGCCCTGCTCGGCGGACTACTCCCGGCGCTGGCCTCGGCGACAGTCGGGTCGGCGCTCCTCAACTGGTTCTTCACGTCGCCCGTCCGCACCTGGACCATCGACGACCCCAAGAACATCGTCGCCATCGCCGTGTTCTTCGCGGTGGCCACCTCGGTCGCCTCCGTGGTCGACCTCGCCGCCCGGCGAACTCAGCAGGCGGCCCGGCTGCGCGCCGAGTCGGAGATCCTGTCCTTCCTCGCGGGCAGCGTGCTGCGCGGCGAGACGAGCCTGGAGGCGCTGCTCGAACGGGTCCGGGAGACCTTCGGCATGGAGTCGGTGGCCCTGCTGGAGCGCAAGAGCGATGTCGACCCGTGGACCTGCGCGGGCAGCGTGGGCCCCCGGCAGGTCGTGGACCGTCCGGAAGCCGCGGACGTGGACATGCCGGTCGGCGACCACATGGCGCTCGCCCTGTCCGGACGCGTCCTGCCGGCCGAGGACCGCCGGGTGCTCGCTGCCTTCGCCGCCCAGGCCGTCGTCGTCCTGGACCGCCAGCGCCTTCAGCACGAGGCCGACCAGGCCAAGGGCCTCGCCGAGGGCAACCGCATCCGCACCGCCCTGCTCGCCGCCGTCAGCCACGACCTGCGCACCCCCCTCGCCGGCATCAAGGCATCCGTCTCCTCCCTGCGCTCAGGCGACGTCGAGTGGTCCGAGGACGACCGGGCGGAGCTGCTGGCCGCGATCGAGGACGGCGCCGACCGCCTCGACCACCTCGTCGGCAACCTCCTTGACATGTCCCGCCTCCAGACCGGAACCCTCAACCCGCTCATCCGCGAGATCGACCTCGACGAAGTCGTCCCCCTGGCACTCGTCGGCATCCCCGACCCCGAGGCGGCCGTCGTCCTGGACATTCCCGAGACCCTGCCGATGGTCGCCGTCGACAAGGGACTGCTGGAGCGCTCCGTCGCCAACGTCGTCGAGAACGCGGTCAAGTACAGCCCTGACGGCCAGCCGGTGACGGTCTCCGCCAGCGCGCTCGCCGACCGTGTGGAGGTTCGGGTCGTCGACCGCGGCCCCGGCGTCCCCGACGAAGCCAAAGACCGGATCTTCGAGCCCTTCCAGCGCTACGGCGACGCTCCACGCGGAGCGGGCGTGGGGCTCGGGCTCGCGGTCGCGCGGGGCTTTGCCGAGGCCATGGGCGGCACCCTCACCGCCGAGGACACCCCGGGCGGCGGCCTCACCATGGTCCTCACCCTCCCGGCCGCCCCCGGTCATCCGCCGCCCCAGGCCGGCCTTCGGGCAACGGCCACGTCGTAGATCCGTGGACGGCGTTCTGCCCGGCACCGGGCGACGCGACGGACAAGCCGTACACCCCGGCACCTGGGGCGTCAGGAATGCGTCAAGGCCACGCGCGTTCCCGTGGCAGGGCGGGGCAACAGCGGGATCCTGAATCCTGCCGATGGTCGTACCGCGACCATCGACCCGCCGCCCCGGAAACGGGGCGCTCGATCACCCCAGTGAGGTGGACCATGCGCAGCACGTTCCGTGACCGGATCGCTCTGGCCGCCGCTCTGCTCGCTCCGCTCGTGGTCGCGGTCGCCCTGGTGCCGGTCCGTGCCCACATCTCGTCCGCGAATCTGGCGCTCGGCCTCGTCGTGGTCGTCGTGGCGGTCGCGGCCCTGGGCAGCCGGACCGCCGGAGTGGTGGCCGCGCTGTCCGCCGCGGCATGGTTCGACTTCTTCCTCACCCGCCCCTACCAGCGGTTCGTCATCTCCGACAGCGACGACGTCACCACCACGCTCCTGTTGCTCGCGGTGGGCGTGGCCGTCTCCCAACTGGCGGCCCACGCACGCAGACTGAAACTGGTCACTGTCACGGACGCGGCCCACCTGACGCGGATCCACGACACGGCGTCCCTGGTCCAGAGCGGGGCATCGCCTTACACGGTGGTGGACCAGGTGAGCCGACAACTCGTCGAAATCCTGGGGCTGCGTGGCTGCCGCTTCGAGCACGGAACACTGCTCGGACGGCCCCCACACCTCGAACAGGACGGCTCGGTGACCGTCGGGGGAGCCTACCGTGACCTGGAGAAGGACGGCTGGCCCGGCGAGGAGATCGAACTGCGCGCCTCGGTCGGTGGCCGCTATCTCGGCCGGTTCATGCTGCTGCCCGAGCCCGGCACCGTCCCACCGCCCTTGCAAACGCGTCTGGTCGCCGTGAGCCTGGCCGACCAGGTGGGTGCGGCGCTGGACACGGCGGGACCGGCACTCGACCGCTGACCTGGAAGCCCCGGCCCGCGACAGGGCCCGGACTGCCGACCGGCGCTCCCGGCATTCGTTTCTGCGTCAGGCGGCACCAGAACGAACGGGTGAGGCGGTGATGATACCGAGCAGGCACGCCGGTCCGTGCACTGCTCGAAAGCCCGCAGCCTCGACTCCGGCGAGAAACTGCTGGAGCGGTTACGCGAACCCCACAGGTAAAATTGCCGTAAAGGTGTGAATTTGTTTGCTCGATGTGCATATTGCAGAAGTACACCACCGGTCGTTCGGCAGGTTTCCTTTTCCCAGGGGTATCGCGGCTGTCTCGTATCGAGGTGCAATGGTGGGACTCAGGCCCTTCGCGCCCGCACCGGTCAGAAGAGGCACGCAATGGATCCATGGCTGATCTGGTTGATCGTCGCAGGAGTGTTGGCTGTGGCGGAAATCTTCACCCTTACTGCTGCGCTCGGACTGCTGAGTGCGGCCGCGTTGGTCACGGCGGGGTCCGCCGCGGCCGGACTGCCACCGCCCCTGCAGTTCTTTGTGTTCACCATCGTTTCCACAGTCACCGTGTTGTTCGTGCGCCCCGTTGCGCTGCGCCACGTGCTCCGGCCCCAGGTGGAGCGATTCGGTGTGGACGCGCTGGTCGGCAAGGCAGCCTACGTCGTCTCGGAGGTGACGGGCCTGGGCGGCAGGGTCCGTATCGACGGGGAGGAGTGGACGGCCCGCGCCTACGACGAGACGCTGGTGATTCCACCTGGAAAGACCGTCGACGTCATGGAGATCAGCGGCGCCACCGCGATCGTCTACCCCCGGGACTGAAGCCATGGAAACCTCAGCGTTCCTCATCACCGGCCTGATCGTCGCGCTGATCGCGGTTTTCACCGTGGTGCGGGCAGTCCGAATCGTGCCCCAGGCACGCGCTCGCAATGTCGAGCGACTCGGCCGCTACCACCGGACCCTGGACCCCGGCCTCAGCCTCGTCATCCCATTCATCGACCGAGTTCATCCGGTGATCGATCTGCGGGAACAGGTTGTTTCCTTCAAACCGCAACCGGTCATCACCGAGGACAACCTGGTCGTCGAGATCGACACGGTGCTCTACTTCCAGGTGACCGACCCACGAGCGGCTTTCTACGAGATCGCGAATTTCCTTCAGGGGGTCGAACAGCTCACCGTGACCACCTTGCGCAACGTCGTGGGATCCATGGATCTGGAGAAGACGCTCACCTCGCGGGACACCATCAACAGCCAGCTCCGTGGTGTGCTGGACGAGGCCACCGGAAAGTGGGGGCTGAGGGTCAACCGGGTGGAGATCAAGGCCATCGACCCGCCGCAGTCCATCAAGGACGCGATGCAGAAGCAGATGCGAGCGGAGCGGGACAAGCGGGCCGCGATTCTCGGGGCCGAGGGGCAGCGCCAGTCGCAGATCCTCACCGCCGAAGGTGACAAGCAGGCCGCGGTCCTGCGCGCGGAGGGTAACCGTACCGCTGCGATCCTCCAGGCAGAGGGCCAGTCCCGGGCCATCGACGAGGTGTTCCAGGCCGTACATCGCAACGACCCCGACCCCAAACTGCTCGCCTACCAGTACCTTCAGACGCTGCCCCAACTCGCGCAGGGCTCGGGCAACAACTTCTGGGTGATCCCCAGCGAGATCACCTCCGCGCTCCAGGGCATGTCCCGCGCCTTCACCGAGGTGCTGCCCCAGTCGCCGGCCACCCGCGAGAAACCTTCGGACGACATGGTCGCCCAGGCCGCCAACGACAAGGCCCAGGCCGCCGAAGCCGCTGCCGAGGCCCTCGCCGAAGCAGCAAAGGCCGAGCGCGTCACCCCCGATACCCTTCCGTCCCACCCGCCTCGCTGACGGCAGGCGGGCGGTGTCTCCACCTGCGCTACTCCGACACAGGAAGTCTCTGAGCACCTGACCAGCTGGCAATCGCCGCTCGTCAACCCTGCGCAGCTTGAGTGATGCCCGGGCGTAGGGCCTGGCCGCAGTGGCCGGCGCGACGGCCGCCACCCTTCAACTGCTCGGCCATGTCCACGAATTCCCAGCGCCCTGAACCCTGAGACCCGCGCGGTGACCCGCTGCAGCACCAGCCGATCCGTGAACGGGTCACCACGATCCCGCAGTTCGAGTTCCGGGCCGCCGGTGCCGACGGCCCTGCCGACGACGGTGGGGAAGCCGTCGCAGGCAGGCGGCTCAGCGTCCGGCCGGGTGTCGGCGTGCACCTGGATCGTTCATGTGTACGCCGGTAGACGGGAGTTGTACGATGCAAAGGTGGAGGGGGACACGTATCGCTTCGGGGAGTACGAGCTTGACCTCGCTCGTCACCAGCTCCGTCGGGCTGGCGATCCGGTCCATGTCGAGCCCCGGGCCCTGGATCTGCTGAGCCATCTGGTCGAGCACCGGGACCGGGTGGTGTCGAAGAACGAGCTGCTCGACGAGGTGTGGGGGGACCGGTTCGTCAGCGAGGCCGCGCTCACCACTGCGCTGCGGACCGTGCGCCTGGCTGTGGGAGACAGTGGCAGCCGACAGCAAGTGATCCGCACGGTGCACCGGCGGGGATACCAGTTCGTGGCTGCGGCGATGGTCATCGGGGCGGACACATCCATCGGCTCTGCCCGGGAGACAGACCTGAAGGCGCCGGTGGTCGGCGGACCGCTGGGCCCTGATCGTCAGACCATCCGGTTCTGCCGGGCCGACGACGGCACCCGTATCGCCTATGCCTCCGTCGGCGCGGGGCCGCCCCTGCTCAAGGCGGCCAATTGGATGACCCACCTCGACCTTGAGTGGACGACTCCGGTGTGGGCGCACTGGCTGGGCGGCCTTGCCCGTAACCGTGGCCTGATCCGCTACGACGAGCGCGGGTGCGGCCTCTCGGACTGGGTGGTGCCCGGCTTCACGTTTGAGGACTGGGTCGACGACCTGGAGACCGTGGTCGAGGCCGTGGGGCTCGACAGGTTCCCGCTGCTCGGGGTGTCGCAGGGCGGTGCGGTGGCGGTGGCCTATGCCGTGCGCCATCCGGAGCGGGTCAGCCGGCTGATCCTCGCCGGGGCCTACGCCCGAGGACGGCAGGTCCGGGCCCGAAGCGAGACCGAGAGCGCCGAGGCGGCCCTCGACCTGGATGTGGCCCGGGTGGGATGGATCCACCAGGACCCCAGATTCCTGCGGGTCTTCGCCTCCCAGTTCCTGCCCGACGGCACACCGGAGGACTGGGACGAGTTCACCGCCTTCCAGCGGCAGACGACCTCGCCGGCCAACGGGGTCCGTTTCCTTGAGGAGTTCGCCCGGATCGACGTGTCCGACATCGCCCACAGAGTGGCCTGTCCGACGCTGATCCTCCACTCCCGCGACGACGAGCGGGTGCCGGTCTCGCAGGCCAATGAGCTGGCCTCTCTCATTCCCGACAGCCGGCTGGTCCTGCTCAAGAGCCGCAGCCACCTGCTCACCGCGTACGAACCGGCCTGGGACGAGTTCCTGTCGCACGTCGACGCCTTCCTGACTGAGTGAGCCGCGTGGCCTCAGCAGTCGTCGGCCAAGGCGGCGCCGAGCTGGGGCAGGTGGCCGGCCGCCTGCGGGCCGAGGGGTCGGCGGGCGGCCACCAGGACCCAGACGACCGTGACCGCGTCATCAACGACTCGGGCCGACGAAGTCGGTCCTGGCGGCCTGGCGTGCGGGGCGGCGAAGCCAGCGGCCGCAATCTTCGCCGGTGACGGCGACGTCCTGATCTTCCCGCGCCATGTGTGGGCTGCCCTGAAGGTTGCTCAGCCTGATTCCCCGGGCAGGCCCACGCCGGCCTGCGGGCGGGCTGCGGCATCATGCGCCGACCAGCCGTGTCACCGGTGCGGGCCGATGGTGGGGATGAGTGATCAGCCCGCCCCGTAGACCGGTGTTGCGATCTCCGGTTGTCTGCTGTTTCCGGTGTTCGGCGACCCGCATTGCGGCCCCGCGGAGGAGAACATCCGGGCAGCCTCACACACCCCCGTTTGCGTCCGGCCCGCCGGACGCGGTGCACACGCGCCTCGTCAACCCGGCTCGCCCATGAGGGAAGCGCCCTCAGCCCACCCTCAGACATGCCTCAGACATGCCTCAGACCTCCACCAAGCCTTGCCGATCGGCGAGCCCGATGCTGGAGAAGTGCCGGGCCGAAGAGCAGCCGTGAGGGCGTCTCCCCCCAGCCCGGCACTCACCTCAGACACGAGACACACACGAGAGAGAAGGACAGAAGATGCGACTCGACAACACCAGGACGTCCGGCCAGGCCCGGACTCGCCGGGGGCTGGCGCTGCTGATCGCGACGGGGGCCGGGCTGGGCTCCCTGCTGCTGGGAACGCTTCCGGCGCAGGCCAACGACACCACCAAGACGGTCGCGGCGGACGGCCAGTCGATCACGTTCGCCACGAGCGACAGCAGCCGGAGCGTCAACGGCAACGTCACCTTCGTGGTGAAGGCGGACGGCAACTGGTCGATCGCGGGAAGCGGGCACAACTCGAACCTGCTCGTCCGCACCTTCCACTGGACCTGTGACCTGACGTGGGGTGCGGCAGAGGTCTCGCACTCGACCGGGAAGAAGGCCGTGCCCGGCAAGAAGACCCGCAGCATCAGCTCGGCGGCGTACGACCCCGCCATCCAGGCGGACTTCGCCGACATCGCCGCCAGCGGCAGGGCCGACTGCGACATCGTCATCGGCTAGTCGCACACCGATCGCACAGGCCGGCGCGATGCCGGCCCGGCAAGACCACCGGCGTCCGTGAAGCCGTTCGACGGCTTCACGGACGTCATTTCGGAACACCACAGGGGGAACCCAGACACATGATCACTCAGCGCTACGGCGACCTGGAGGTCGCCTACACCACGCAGTGGCACGCGAACACGTACCCGTACTTCCAGGCCGGAGTCCCCGCGGGGGACGGGCAATGGCGCGCCCTGGGCGCCGTCTTCGCGAACAATGCATTTTCGACGACGTGGCCGGGCGGCGAGTTCGGAGGGCTCCTGGTCAAGGACCTCTCCTCCGGTCAGGACCTGCTCCGGCCGCCCGTGGACTTCCAGAAGGTGGGCCGTTTTGACCCCTGGACGTCCCGCGACGCCGACATCTGGCGGCCCGTCCCGCCCGCCGGCTACGTCGCCCTGGGAGACGTGGTGACCATGCACACGAGCGCGGGGGCTGTCAAGCCCCGCGTCTCTGAGTTGGGCCTCGTGTGCGTCAAGCAGGTGCACGAAGGACGCGCCTATGTACGCCGCGGCGAACTCGGTCGGCTCCCGCTTCGGGTAAATGGCTCGGGGGAGGCTCTCTGGGCCGTCACGACCCCGCTGTTCCCGGCGGACGACACCGAGGAGCATCTGCTCCTGCCGGCCGCCACCTTCAGCTGCGGCCCTGATGTGCAGCACGCGCCGACGGCCGTGACCTGGGTGCTGGACCTGCCGGCCGCCGTCGACAAGACCGGCTACGCCCCGGAGATGACCCTGACGTCCTACAACCCGCCCCCGGCACAGTCGATCGTCACCGACCGGACCGTGACCGTGCCGTATCACATGGTCAAGGACGATGGGCGCACCGAGGCGTGGAAGGTGGAGAACTCTCCCTTCTACAAGATTCAGCGCAAGCGTCAGTACGATCTCGTCCGCCACGTCGACTACCGGGGCTCGGGCAGCGGGACGATCCTCGAGGAGATCCAGCAAGGCGTCTCGGAGGAGAGGGGGCAGGAGTTCTCGCAGAACGTCGGGATCTCCGTCAGCGTCACCGCGGGCGTGGAGGCGTCGGCCAAGCCCTTCGGCATGGGGGCCAGCTCCTACGCGGAAGCCACGGTGAGCGCGTCCCTCGAACTCGGGTACGCCTCGCGCTACAGCGTGTCCACCTTCGAGAACAAGGCGGTGAGCGTGTCGTACGACGTGCCCGCCGACCATGCCGGCGCACTGTGGACCGACACTCATCTGCTGGTCCCGATCCGGGGCGACGCCACCCTGGTCACCAGCGCGAACCTGAAGCTGAACTCCGGCTACTACGTGGGCCGCACCTTCCCGCACCTCGACGCCACCAAGATCGTCGTCGCCCGCAAGTTCTCGGACGAGGAGATCAAGGCCGCACAGGACATGGGGATCGACCCCAAGATCCTGACCGAATCCGACGTCACCGAGATCCAGCAGTAACCGTCACCTGGCGGGCAACAGGGGCCCACCGGCCGACGCTGTGCCGGTGGGCCCTCGCCCGTCGCTCATCTCTTCCCGGCATGGCCATGGACTGTGCGACCGCCACACCCACCGGAGCGCGGACCGGCATCCGCACGCAGTCGCCGATACGGCCGTGTGCCGCGCCCCGCGGGGCCCTCCTGTCGTCGCGGGCGTTTCGTCTGCCGGGCTACTCGGAGAGGAAGTTGTCCAGGTGGGTGAGGAAGGTGGGCCAGGCCGGGTCGTCGGCGGTGAACAGGTGGTTGCGGCTGTCGAGCAGGATCAGCCGGCTGTCGGGGATGAGCGTGGCCAGTTCCAGGGCCTGTGCGACGGGGACGCGCGCGTCGTCGCGGGAGTGGATGATCAGCGTGGGGCAGGTCACGTCGTGAGCGATGCCGGAGACGTCGATGCGGGTGAACTCCTCCAGGAAGCGCAGGCCGTTGGCGGGCGAGGTCGTCTGGCGCTGGTAGGCGGCGAACGCGTCCCACTCCGCGGGAGTGGCGTCGGCGAGGAACTGGGAGGCGAAGTAGCGCAGGAAGCTGCTGTCCTGCGAACGCCATCCGGCGCGGGCGATGTTGAGGTCGACCTCGGCGGCATCGCGCTCGGCGTCGCTGCCCGCGCGGATCTGCTGTCCCCGGGCATAAGCGGAGGTGAGGATCAGATGACTGACCCGCTCGGGGCGAAGCGCGGCGTAGGCCACCGCCACCGCGCCGCCCTGTGACACCCCGAGCAGGGGGAATCGGTCGAGGCCGACGGCATCGGCCACGGCATCGAGGTCGGCGACCAGGTTGTCGAGGGTGAAGCTGCCCATGTCCCACGAGGAGAGGCCGCAGCCCCGCTCGTCGTAGCGGATGAGCTGCCGGCCGCGGGTGAGACCGTCGAACCAGTGGGCCCACATCGGGTTGGTCCGGTCGAGGTCGAGGTGAGTCAGCCAGTTGGCGGTCTTCACCAGGGGCGGGCCCTCGCCGGTGAGCGCGTAGGCGATGCGGGTGCCGTCGGCGGACCGGCAGAACCGGATGACCTCGTGGTCCGCCTCCGTTCCTGCCGGGACGCCGGGGGCCGTGGGCATGGCGGCCGGAGTGGTGGACGCCACCGTCGTATGCGAGACGAACCGATAGCCGTGCGGGTGCACGGCGCGAATCAGCTGCTGCCGTGTGTCGCTGTCACCGATCGCGAGACGGGCCGTGCGCAGGACGGTGGCGAGTGCGGCCTCGCTGACCGCGTGTCCGTGCCCCATCCGGTCGCGCAGTTCTTCTTCGGGCACGACGCGGCCGCGGTGCTCGACCAGGTGGCACAGGAGGTCCAGGGCCTGGGGCTCGACGTCGACCCCCTGTCCGTCATGGCTGAGTCGACGACGGTCCGCGTCCAACGCGTACTGCCCGAACCGGTAAACCGCGCTGCCCACACGAAAACTTTACAACATCCCTTCAACCTGAGGGAGTTGGGGGCTCCCACGTCGTCCCAGACGCCGGGCCCGCGAGCACGGACACCGCTCAGGAGCGCGCCGGCTCCCGTTCCCGCAGCTGCCGCCGGAGGATCTTCCCTGAGGCCGCCTTCGGTACCGCCTCGATGAACTCGACCCGGCGGATCCTCTTGTACGGGGCGACCTGCCCCTCGACGTGGGCCATCACCGCGGCGGCGGATATCGGCACCCCCGTCACGGGCACCACGAACGCCTTGGGTATCTCGTTGCCCTCCTCGTCGCTGACGCCGATCACGGCCGCGTCGGCGATGCCGGGATGCTGCACCAGGATGGCTTCGAGCTCGGCCGGCGCCACCTGGTAGCCCTTGTACTTGATGAGCTCCTTGACCCGGTCGACGATGAACCAGTTCCCGTCCTCGTCGACCCGGCCGATGTCCCCTGTGTGCAGCCAGCCTTCGGCGTCGACGGTCGCGTCGGTGTCCTCCGGGCGGCCGAAGTAGCCCTTCATCACCTGTGGCCCGCGGATCCACACCTCGCCCGGTTCGCCTTCCGCGACGTCCTGCCCGGTGAAGGGATCGACCAGGCGTGCCTGCGTCGACGGGAGCAGGTGCCCGACGCACGCGACGGGCTCGTCGAGGTTGCCGTCGGCGTGGATGTGTGAGGCGGGGGACAGTTCGGTCATTCCGTACGCCTGCCCGACCTCCACGCCCAGCCGGTCGGCCACCGCCGCCTGCAGCCCGGCGTCGAGTGGTGCCGCCGCGCAGATGACGCGCCGCAGATGCGACAGGTCCAGGTTTCCGACGGCGGGGTGCTTGGCCAGCGCCAGCATCACCGGCGGTGCGACGTAGGCGTGGGTGATGCGGTCGCGCTCCAGGCTGGTCAGGAACGCGTCGAGATCGAACCGCGCGTGCACGTACACAGTCGCGCCACGGTGCAGCGCGCTGTTGACCAGTGCGGTCAACCCGAAGATGTGGAAGAAGGGCAGGACCGCGATGACGCGGTCGTTCTCACCGACCCGATGCAGTCCGTTCAACTGTTCCAGATTGGTGCACAGGTTGCGGTGGGTCAGCATCACGCCCTTCGGCACGCCCGTCGTACCGCTCGAATACGGCAGCACGGCGACGTCCACGGCGGGATCGAGCTCGAACGCTGGCACGTCGCCGTCGCTCAGCAGCTCCAGCACCGAACGGTGACCGTCCGCCCTGTCACAGACCAGGATCTCGATGCCCCGGCCGGTCTGCCGCCGGACCAGCTCGACCGCGGCCCGCGCGGTCTCGACCAGCGCTGACACGCTCACCATCAGCCGGGCCTCGGAGTCGATCAGCTGCTTGGCGATCTCGGCGGGTGTGGCCAGCGGCGACAGCGTGGTCACCGTGGCTCCCGCGGTGGTGCTGGCGTAGAGGACCACGGGGAACAGAACAGTGTTCGGCGAGTGCAACGCGATCACGGCGCCCTTGCCGATGCCCTCGGCGGCGAGGCCCGCCGCGATCCCCCGGACCAGCGCGGCCAGTTCGCCGTAGCTGAGCGTCCGTCCGCCCGCCACGTCCACCAGGGCCGGCCGCGTTCCGCGCCGCGACGCATCGCCGAGCACCCATTCATGGAGGGGACGGTCGACGACGGCGACATTCGGGTACTTGCTCTTGTAGATCATCGGAACTCCGTTTCTCGGTTTGCCGTGCTGGTCACAACAGCAGGGACACACCCACCTGTCGGTATGCCCCTGCTGTCGCCAGGCGGGTGTTACTGGGTGATCTCGGTAACGTCGGCCAGGGTCTTGAGGTCGACGCCCAGTTCCTCCGCGGCCTTGAGTTCCACGTCGGAGACCTTGCGAACGACGGACACCTTGGAGCGTGCGGTCTCCGGGAAGGTGCGGCCCACGTACGAACCGGAGTCGCCGGCGTTCAGCCTCAGGTTCGCGTTGGTGACCAGGGTGCCGTCACGGCGGATGGGTACCAGCTGGTGGGTGTCGGTCCACAGGGCGCCGGCATGGCCTGCGGGCACGTCGAACGTCACGCCCACGCTCTTGTTCTCGAAGGTGGACACGCCATAGCGCGTGGTATAGCCCAGTTCGAGCGATGCGCTCACCGAGGTTTCCGCGGAGACGCTCGCACCCACACCGAAGGGCTTGGCCGATGCTTCCACGCCCGTCGTGACGCCGACGGTGATCCCGGTCGTGAGGGCGAACTCCTCCCCCCTCTCCTGTGTGACGCCCTCCTCGACCGTCTCGGCGATCTGCCCGCTGCCGGCGCCCCGGTAGTCGACGTGGCGGATGAGTTCGTACTGGCGCTTGCGCTGAATCTTGTAGAAGGGGGAGTTCTCCACCTTCCACGCTTCGGAGCGTGCATCGTCCTTGACCATGAAGTAGGGCACGGTCACGGCCCGGTCGGTGACGATCGCCTGGGCCGGGGGCGCGTTGTAGGACTCCAGCCGCAGTTCGGGGGCGTAGTCGGCCTTGTCGACGACGGCCGGCAGGTCCAGCACCCAGGTCACGTCCGTCGGCCCCTGCGGGGTGGCGGGGCCGCAGCTGAACGTACCGGCGGGCAGGAACAGGTGCTCCTCGGTGTCGTCGAAGGGATACAGCGGGGGCGTGATGGCCCACAGGCCCTTCCCGTTGCCGTTCGTCCAGAGGGGAAGGCGGCCGAGTTCCGCGCGGCGTACGTAGGGGCGTCCGTTGTGCTCCTTCTTCACGCACACGATGCCCAGGGCGGAGGCGTCGGGCTTCGGCGGCCCCTGCCCGAGCAGAGACAGGTTCGCTACGTCTCCCAGGGCCACGTATCCGGCCGGCGGGACAGGACGCCACATTTCGACCTTGATCGTGCCCAAGGAAAAGAAGGGGAAAGTGCCCACGTGCTGGAAGCCGACGGGCGGCTTGAGCAGGTCCTGGTCGGCAGAGCGGTCCTGGACTACGAGTCCGCCGTACAGGCCCTGCCAACTCGACGTCATACCGCCCCCGTAGACGCTCCCCAGCGTGCGCCACGCCCCGGTCCGGGAAACGGTTGCGGCATAGAACATGTCGTTCCATCGGGTGGTGTAGCCGATCTCCAGGTCGCCGTAGCGTTGAGTGATCATCTGATGGTCCCCCTGTGGGTCATCCGGCAGGGTCACGCATGTCAGGCCCTTGCCGGCTCGGTCGTCGGTGTTTTGTGGGGCCGGCGGCGCCGGCCCTGCGCGAAACAGTCGGAGAGGCCTGTCGCAGCGCGTGGTTCCGATCGTCGGGCCTGCCGCCGGGCCACCGCTTGGCGGAACTCTGAGGCTTTTCTGAGGAGAGGCTGAGGGCAGGTGAAGAAGGCGAAGGACGGCAGGGGCATCCAGGCCACCGTTCCGGACAACCGCGACCTGGTCCCGACCGGCCGGTGCATGGTCTTCGTGACCGGCGACAGGGGACACCGGTCAACGCGTTCTAGGTGAGGGGGCCCTGAGCCGACGGATGTTCCGGCCGCAGCGATGTAAGAGTTCCGGCATCTCTCCGGACGCCTGTGACGGCCGCATCTCCTCTTGAATGAGGACGGACAGGGAACTCTCAAGGGGCGCGGCGCGTGCGGAAGTTGTCGGGCAGGTTCTGGTTCATCGGGGTACTGGTGGTGGCCGTCGCCGGGGTCGGCTTCGGGCTGTACTGGTTCCAGCCGTGGGAGCTGTGGCAGGACGAGACGGTGCAGGAGGCGTTGCCCGGCGTGGCGGAGGCGTCCGCCACGCTTGCGGCGGCACCGTCCGGGTCACCCTCCGTGCAGTCCGTGCCGGACACGCTGGCAGGCGGTGAGCTCATCAGCCACGAGCATGCGACGTCAGGCACGGTGAAACTCGTCCGGCTGGCCGACGGCACACACGTCGTCCGGTTGGAGAACCTCGACACCAGCAACGGTCCTGACCTGCGCGTGTGGCTGACCGACGCGCCCGTGAAGGAGGGTGTGGCCGGCTGGCGTGTATTCGACGACGGGGAGTACGTCAGCCTCGGCAGGCTGAAGGGCAACAAGGGCAGCCAGAACTATGCGGTGCCCGAGGACGTCGACCTGTCCCGGTACAGCAGCGTCAGCATCTGGTGCGACCGCTTCGACGTCTCCTTCGGCGCCGCCGAACTCGCCCAGGTCTGACCGGGATTCAGAGGTCCTTGGCTGGCCAGTCCAGCAGACGGGCGCCGATCACCGCGGTCTGGAGCATGTAACGGTGCCTGGGATCGGCCGGGTTGGCGCCGGTGAGCTTGTGGATGCGTGCCAGGCGGTAGGTCAGGGCCCGCACGCTGCGCGTGAGGCGGCGGGCGGCCTCGGCGGCGACACACCCGGAGTCGAAGTGGATGGTGAGCGTGTCGAGGAGGGGCTGGGCGCCGCCGCGGGCCGTGGTGAGCGGGCCGAGGGTGTCGACGACCAGGTCGGCCATGGCTTGGCGGTCGCGGGTGAGCACGGGGTGGACGAGGATGTCGGCTGCGCGGAGTACGGGGTCGCCGAGTACGGGGCGTCGAGGGCGAGGCGTTCGGCGAGTTCGAGGGTGTTGAGTGCTTCCTTGTAGGACTGGACGACACCTCACGGGCCGGGCTGGGCGTGGCCGGTGGCGATCCGCCCGGCGTCCGTGGCGGCGTGCGCCGGCTTGGCGAAGTGGCTGAGTACCTCGTCCTGGTGGCCCGGGGGGATGCACAGCAGTCGGCCGTCCCTCGGCCAGGCCGAGTTCACGCGTTCCGTGCGTGTTTCATTTCGAACCCACCGCCACAGCCGTCGCGGCAGTTGGTTCGGTCAGTACGCTCACCCCTGTCGCCCGGACGATGCCCAGCCAAAGCGGCGGAGTGTTCGTGGAGGCTCCTTGGCAGGCTGCCCGCAGCGATGTCCGAAAGTACGTCTCCTTATGTGAAGCCGCCGGGTTGGTCCTTGGCCCACCACAGGAAGGCGGCGGCGTGTTGCTGGTTGGCGAAGCCTTCGCCGACCAGGGTACGCAGGACGTCGTTGCTCCAGAGGATCAGCCGCCCGAGCGTCCAGTTCACCGACTCAGGTGCCGGCAGCTCCAGGCCGTAGACCATCCGCGCGATCTCGCGCTTGCCGCCCGCCTCCGTCCTGTACTTGAGGATCGTCAGGAACCGGTCGGGCTGCATCACGCAGAGAACCCTCGTGAGGAGGGCTTCTTTGAAACCGGTCATGGCGAACGACTTGGTGCCGTCCAGCAGTTGCTGCAGCCGGTCTTCGAGCGGCACGTCGTCAGGCCCGTACAGGAGGTACTCGATCGTCTTGCGGGTCGCCTCTCCGGCCGCGGTGTCACCCATGGTGTTCCAGACGGAGTTGAAGGTGGCCTGGTTGCCGGGGCGGGCTCCGACGTCGGAGTTGGCGAAGTCCTTGAGGAGCCTCGGGTCGCAGGTCCGCAGCCCGTCGGGAGAGAAGATCTCCTGGTACTTCGCCCAGTAGGCCGCTACCGCGGGGTCGAAGTCCGGCCTGGTGGCGAGGTACTGCGCCTTGAGCCGGGCAGTGCGTTCCAGCAACTCGGGCTCGACGTCCTCGGGTTTGGGGAAACGGGCTTTGAGGTCGTTGAAGGAGTGGGACAGCATCGTCTTCGGGGCGGCGGGCGCCCCGTGTTCCCACGCGTAGCCACACCGGTGTTTGACGACGCGTCGTCCGTCATCGAGGGTGCGGACCACCTCGATGTCCTCGTCTTCACTGCACAGCGGGCACATGGCCAGCCCCATGGTCTCCCCCGTTTCAACGGTGGTTGCGTCCCACCGTGCGCCAGTGCCTTCTTCGCATTAGGGCCGCATTGTTGCATCTGGCGTGGGCGGGCGGGATGTCGTGTCAGTCAGTCAGATCACAGAGGGCACATGCCGATCGAGAGCGCGTACGTCCATGGCCGTGCGGCCACCGTCGGGCAGTTTCACGTGCGGGCCTGCGATCGGTCATTCGAGCAACACCGGCAGCGTCTGGGCCGGTACGGCAACGACCTGGCCGGCCGCTTCACTGAGCTGCCCCGAGTTTCGTAGCGTCCGGTGGCCGCTCCGGAGGCGGTATGGGTCGACATGGGCTGTGCCACGCTGTCCGCCATGAAGTACGCGACGGTCCGGGGACTGGCCTTGCCCGCACAGCTGACTTCCCTGCTCGATCAAGGCCGGTGGCGTCATCCCGGTGACGCCGAGATGGCGAGCCTGATCCCGTGGTTCGGGAGCCCGATCGACTTCCTTACGGCCAGGGGCCAGATGGAACGGGAGTCCGGCCTTCCCGGTGCGAGGCCAGTGGCACCGATCGGACCGCCACCTGGACTGACTGCCGCGGGCGTGCAGGCAGGGCTTCACCCACGCCGAAGCCAGGACTCGCTCACGCGGAGTCCCTGCCCTGGGAGGTAGGCTCCGGGGTTGTCCTTACGGAGGTTGGTGGATACGAATCGGGACAACCCGGACAGGGTGGTTCGGTTGTCGTTTCTCGGGTGAGGGCTGTGGGGCCCTCCCCGTTCCCGCCGCTCCGCTGCTGCTAAGGGATCTCCAACTCCCGTGCCTCGCTCCGCAGGTCCTCGGCGTCCTCCGCGAGGAGCCGGTCCGCGGCGATGAGTTCGTCCAGGCGGCTTTCGAAGCGCCGGAGGTAGTCGGCGGAGTCCCGGTACAGTTCCCGCAGTTTCGCCGTGTCGAACGGCTCGTCGCTGCCGATCGCCACCCACTCGACCAGGTGGTGCAGGCCCATGTTGAACAGCTCGAAGTGCGGCAGGCTGTTCATCTTCGGGCCGAACGAGACGTCGTCGTCGGGGAAGTTGGCCTTCCACAGCGACACGTCGTTGTACGGCGCCTGCCGGGTGCCCATGTGGGGGACGCCGGCCAGTTAGTGGAGGCGGAACCGGTCACCGGGCTTGTCACTGTCCTCGCGACGGTACCCGCGCCCGGGCCCTCCATGTGCAGGGACTCGTAGTGCTGCGGATCGGACGCCTTCACACGCAGGTCCTTCAGTGGCGACCTCACCCCGGCCGTCACGAACGTGGGGGCCGACAAGCGAGGGGGACGCGACGTGGACCGGACAAGACAGCGCGGGCCCTACGCGAAGACGGCGGCCCGGCGGGCGGACATCGTATCTGGCGGAGATCCTGCGCGGGCATCAGAAGGCGCCCGAACTGATGCGGCTGTGGGCGGAGTTGACCGCCTCGGCCTCGCGCCCCGGCCATCCCGCTCACCCGTACTTCGTCGAACGCAATGACCGAGTGCACGCCTACACGGTCCGGACCATGCGGGAACGTGCGGCGCGGGGCGGGCCGGGAGTTCCGGCGGGCAGGTCCTAGAGGTCCAGCTCCAGCACCGCCGACGCGGAGCGGCTCACGCAGATCATCATCGTGGTGGCGGTGGCGCGTTCGGACGGGTCGAGCACCGTGTCGCGGTGATCCGGTACCCCGGCCATGACCGGTGTCTCGCAGCTGCCGCAGTAGCCCTCCTCGCACGAGTACGGCACGGCCGGGAGCAGCTCCCGGACGACGTCCAGCACGGAACGGTCCGCGGGCACGGTCGTACGCAGTCCGGAGCGGCACAGCACGACCTCGAACTCCGTCTCCGTGCCGGTGACTTGTGTGCCGTCGTCGCCCGGGGCGAAGCGTTCTGTGTACGCCGTGGGGCACAGGGACAGCACCGTGTCGAGCATCGGCGTCGGCCCGCAGGCGTAGACCGCGTGACCGGGCGGAGCGGCGGCGATCTCGGTGGCCAGGTCCGGGAAGCCCGCCTCGTCCTGTGGCACGAGCAGTACGCGGTTCCCGCCCCATTCCAGGAGGTCTTCGGCGTACGCCAGGCGGGAGCGGTCCCTGGCGCCCAGGACCAGGCGCCAGGGCAGGCCGTGCGTGGTCAGCTCGCGGGCCATCGGGAGCAGTGGGGTGATGCCGATGCCGCCGGCCAGCAGGAGATAGCCCTTCGCCGGGAGCAACGGGAACCGGTTGACCGGGCCTCGCACCTCCAACTCCCGCCCCACCAGTGCCGTGTCGTGGATCTCCCGTGAGCCGCCGCGGCTGTCGGGCACCCGGTGCACGGCGATCGTCCACGTGCCCTTGTCCGCGGGGTCGCCGCACAGGGAGTACGCGCGGCGCAATCCCGAGGGCAGGGTGAGGTCGATGTGGGCTCCCGGCTCCCACGGGGGCAGAGTGCCGAAGTCGGGCCGGGTGAGCTGGAGTTCCAGCACATCGCGGGCGATCCAGCGGGCCTGCCGGACCAGTAGAGGTCCCATGGGCGGTGAGGGGTCAGAAGACACGGAAGTACTCCCGTTGTTCCCAGTCGGTGACCTCCTGCTCGAAGCGGGCGATCTCCGCGCGCTTGATGCCGGCGTAGTAGGACACGAAGTCCTTGCCGAGCCGGGCCGCCAGGCCCTCGTCCGCCTCCAGCGCGGTCAGTGCCTCGCCGAGCGAGCGCGGTAGCGGCTCGGCGCGGGTTGCGTATGGCTCGTCCGCTGCCGGGCCGGGATCGATGTCGCCCGCCACCCCGTCCAGGCCGGCGGCAAGTTGGGAGGCGAGGTAGAGGTAGGGATTGGCTGCTGGCTCACCGATTCGGTTCTCCAGCCGTGTCGATGACGGTCCGTCACCCAGGACACGCACCATCGCCCCTCGGTTGTCACGCCCCCACACCGCGCGGTCGGGGGCCAGGGACAGGGACCGAAACCGCTTGAAACCGTTGAGAGTCGGCGTGGAGAACGCGCTCGTCGCCCGTGCGTGCCGCAGCAGCCCGCCGAGGAAGGCGGTGCCGTACGGCGACAAGGGCGGCCGTACGGACGCGGCGCCGTCGGATCCGCCGTCCGCTGCCGCCTCGGGGGCGAAGACACCGACGCCGTCACGCAGCACGCTCTGGTGCAGATGCCAGCCGCTGGAGAACACCCCGGGCAGATGGGGGCGGCACATGAAGGTGGCGTGGTGGCCGTGCCGGGCGGCTACCTGCTTGACCGCGCCGCGCAGCAGCACCATCGCGTCGGCCGTGCCGAGACCGTCGGCGGGCTGGAGGGTCAACTCGACCTGGCTCGGCCCGAATTCGACCTCCATGCTGCGCAGCGGCAGCCCCAGCCCCTCGATGTTCGCGCGCAGGACGTCGAGGATGGGGTCCAGCTCGTCGTACCGCAGCTCGCTGAGGTACTGGTAGCCGTGGTTGAGCATGCCGACCTCGGGGGCCGAACCCGGCTGGCCCAGATCTCCGGGGCCCAGGCGCGGATCGGTGAGCCGGAAGAGGTGGAACTCCACCTCCAGACCGGTGCGGTAGGTCAGCCCGCCCGTCTGCTCCAGCACCGAGCGCAGCAGCCCGCGCGTGCACAACGGCACCGGCGCTCCGGTGGTGAAGCGCAGATCGCACAGCAGCCAGCCCGTGCCCGGCGACCAGGGCAGCATCCGGAACGTCAGCGGGTCCGGGACCATCACCATGTCGGCGGCGCCCCGCAGTTCGGGCAGCCCGAGCGGGGTCTCCTTGGTGAAGAGAGGGAAGACGGTCCGCCCCGAGGTGTCCTTGGCGAGCAGCGACGAGGCGATGCCGGTGCCCTCACGCAGCACGTTGGGCAGTTCCCCCACGGTGACGGTCTTGCCGCGCAACAGCCCGTGCTGGTCGGCGAAGACCAGGCGTACGACCTTCATGCCGCCGCTCTCGGCGCGCTCGCGTATCTCCCCGGCTGCCGCGGTCTGTTCGGGGCTCCACAGGCCGTGGCGCTCGATGAATCCCACGTCGCTCAGCCGTCCGTTCCGACGGGCTGCGCCCAGCTGCTGTCGGCGCGCTGCTTGGCGGTGGCGGCGGCCCAGTACTCCTGCCAGCCTTCGGTGGGGCCGATGCCGTCGAGCGTGACCGGCCCCTGGAGCTGCTCCGCCTCCTCGGGCGGCAGCACCAGCGGCGGGTTCTCACCACGCTCCACGGCAGAGATGGCCTCGCCGAGCATCCGCCGGTACATCACGATCGCCTTGTCCGTGCGGCCCAGATGCTCACGCGTACGGTCCTGGACGGCTCCCTGGCCCTCGACCGCCCACTGGTCGTGCACGTTGATGTCGGTGCCGAGACCGGTGTACGTCGTCGTGCGCTGTTCCTCCGGGTCGTAGCCGTAGTTGTTGGTACGGCCGAAGCGTGGGCGGTAGTCGGGCAGGGTGACCGCGCCGACCCGCTGCCTACGCATCTCCTCGGCGTCCACCGGACCGCCGACGCTGGTGAACAGGGCATACCAGTACGAGGAGTTGTCGTCGATCGGCACGTGCCACTGAGTGATCGCCGTCTCCGCGTCGAGCGGGATGTGGAAGGCGTGCGGGAACACCTGGTGCGTGACGCGGACATGGGTGCGGCTGCCGTCCATCGCCCGGCCCTGGGTGTCGGTGCCGTCCAGGGTGCGCAGGGCGGTGATGCGGATGCCGTACGGGGTGCGCACGGCGTCGATGTCGGGCCGCCCGTACTCGCGCAGGATCTTCGTCATCGGCAGGTCCGTGCCCCGGGAGGCGGCCCGGAACTGCTTGCCGTAGCTGTCCTCGGGGTCCTCGTCCTGGAAGAAGCGGTGGAGGTAGGAGGCGTGGGCGGGGTCGATGCCGACCTCCAGGGCCTGGAGCCAGTTGCACTCCAGCAGGCCCTTCCAGGCGAAGGCGTGGTCGGCGGGGGCCCGGAAGCAGTCCAGGGCTGGGAGTTCGGGCGGTTCGCCGGGGCCGAGATAGCCCCAGATGATCCCGTTGATCTCGCGCACCGGGTAACTGCCCAGGCGTACACGGGACTTGAGCGGGCTGCCGACCGGTTCGGCGGGCGTGTCCAGGCAGGTGCCGTCGCGGCCGAACAGCCAGCCGTGGAAGCAGCAGCGCAGGCCGCCGTCCTCCAGCCGGCCGAGCGCCAGGTCGGCGCCACGGTGCGGGCAGCCGCGGTCGACCAGGCCGAGTTCGCCGTCGTCGTCCCGGAACAGGACGAGGTCCTGGCCCATCACTCTGGGCGCCACCAGGGGCCGTACGCCGTCGAGTTCCAGTTCCTCGCTCAGGGCGATGGGCTGCCAGTAGCGGCGCATCCACTCGCCGGCCGGGGTGCCCGGGCCGGTTCGGGTGAGCCGTTTGTTCTCTTCCTCGCGCATCAGAAGCCCTTCCGAGGTGTCACAGAGGGTGGGTGCGGGAACGGGGTCAGCCGCAGCAGTGGTCCGTCGGCGTCACGGACGACGGCTGATTCGGCGTGTGGGACGGCTGCACGGGCGTGTTGGACGGCTGCTTCGGCGTGTGGCAGGAGACCGGCGCGGGCACGTCCAGGGCCGGGTTGCGGTCGAAGAAGCCGTCCGGCTCCAGCCGTAGCCGTGCCTTGGCCACCGGCATCACCGGCCACTCCTCGGGGCGCGGGAAGTGGTGGGAGCCGATCGTGGCCCACAGCACCAGGTCGGTGCCGTCCAACGAGCGGTTCTCCTCCTGCCACTTGTGCACACCGTCGGCGCCCGGCTCGGCCTGGTTGGGGTACTCGCCGGCGACGAACCGCCGGTCCGGGTCGTAGGCCGTCGCCCACAACTGCCGCCCCACGAACGGGGCTCGGCGGGCACACACACTGTCCTCGCGCACCGGCAGCACCGCCGTGTTCTCCAAGTGCACGCGGTACGCGGTCGGTTCGCCCATCCGGTTGCGGGCCTCGGTGCTCTCCACCCGCCAGTGCAGGGCCCGGGAGGGGTCCGTGCTCCGGGCGCCCTCCGCCTCGCTGAGGATCGGACGCAGTACCGTCCGGGCGGCGTTGCCGTACGGGTTCAGCTCCGGGTCCGGCTCGGGCTCCGCCGTGACCTCGACCAGACGGTTGCCGGTGCCGTCCACCGCCATGTCCAGGCGTACGGCGAAGAAGTGCTGGTGGTTGGTGACCGCGACGTTCGGGGCGACCCGGCGCGCGTACGGGGTCTCCTCGTCCTCCGTGACGCCGGTCGCGGAGAGGATGCCGGTCATCTTGATCTCCAGCATCACCGAACCGTCCTGGTACAGCGACCAGTAGAAGCCGTAGTCGTAGTTGGCGACCGTGGCGAACGCCGAGATGATCAGCCGGCGGGAACGGCGGACCTCCGTGCGGCCGGTGCGGCCGTCGTGGTGCTTCCAGAGGATGCCGTCGTCCTCCTCGTGGACGCAGACGGCGTTGGGGATGAGCCGGGGGACGCCGTCGCCACCGAGCACCGCCGCGTCGAAGTACTGGATGACGCCGAGGCAGTCGCAGCCCAGGGCAAGGGAGTTGGTGAGCGGGCCCGCGCCGTACTCGCCCCAGTCGAAGAAGTTCTTGCGGTACTGGGTGGAGGCGGTGTCGAAGTAGGGGACGTACATCTCGTTGACCGCCGCACGCCGGATCACCTGCCGCGGTCCCTTCCCGGCCGCGTCGAAGGTCAGGTCGTGCAGCACCAGGCCCTCACGGTGGCTGAAGCCGACCCGCACCGACCAGCCCTGCCAGTCGAGCCGTTGACCGGTGACGGTGAAGCTGGGTCCGTCGGGCTGGACAACCTCCAGCGGCTTCAGGCCTGTTCGTTCCGGCACGACGCCCGCGCCGAACACCCCGGACTCCTCCGACAGCGGCACGATGCCGTGGTCCTCGATGTGCAGGATCTCCATCGACTCCATGTCGATGATCGGTACGACGCCCTGGACCGGGCGTGCATAGCCGTTGTCGTCCTCGGAGGTGCGGTGCCAGACGCTGCCCCAGGTCAGCCGGCGCCCGGGGTACTCGGGTGGTTCGAAGCCGCCGATCGACTCCGGGTCCACCATGACCAGCGACACGTCGTGGATGCCGCGCAGGGCCAGTGCCTCCCTGAAGCGCGGGTCGGCCCGGCACATGGCGGCGGCCTGGCGGGCCTCCTCGGAGGAGCAGCCCGGGCTGCGTACGTCCAACTCCTGCCAGGCGGTGCTCTGCGGCTTGTCGCCGAGTTCGAGGGCGACCTCGTAGGCGATGTGCGCGGAGGGGCAGATCACGACTGCGCGGGCCCGTCTCGGATCGCCCGGGGTGGCGTGGCGGGCGTGGTCCTCGTCCAGGGCCACGCCCCAGAAGCGGGCGTCCTCGGTGACCCGGGTGTCCGCCTTCAACACCGTGACAGCGGCGGCCAGTTCGGTGACGTCGAGTGGGTCCAGCGGGTGTGGTGCGTCGGTCGCCGGTACGGGTTCGGGGGCGAGGGTGCTCATGCGGGTGTTCCTTCCGGGAGGGGGATTGCCGGGCCGCCGCACAGCACGGTGCCGCCGTCGGCGCGTGGATCGGCGGCACCGTCGAGGCGGCCGTCGGCGGACAGTCGTACGACCTGGGTGTGGCCGGCCAGATCGGTGCGGCCGGGCGCGACGACGACCGGTAGCCCCGGCGGGAGCGTGGCCGTGGTGGCGGGGGCCGCCCCGGGCTCGGCCAGCAGGGTCTGTGTCTCGTGGCCGATGTCGCGGGCGCCGACCACCCAGCGTGGGCGGTCCAGCACGGTGGCCGGATCGGCGTCGGGGTCCATCAGGGAGGGCACGGTCTGGGCGAGGATCTGGGGCTGGGCCCGGCCGCCCTGGCATCCGGCGGCAAGGAGCAGGTCGGCTGAGCGGCCGAGCACGGGGCAGAGGGTGTGCGGGGGGCGTAGGCCGGGGCCGATGAGTGCCGGGTGGCCGGGGTCCAGGCTGAACGCCGAGCCGCGGTTGTGCAGCACGATGCCGGTGGCTGGGTCGCAGATGCCGGAGCCGAAGGTTTGGTAGACGCTCTGGATCAGGGAGATCGCGAGGCCGGAGTCGTCGACTGCCGTGATGGCTACGGTGTCGCCCGCCGGGCGGGAGGGGGGTTTCGGTGGTTCGGCTCCGGCTAGCGGGGCGGGTCGTAGCAATCCGTCGAGGTCCGGCTGTGAGCCGCGTGGGTCGCCGAGGAGTCGGTCGCGGGCCGCGGAGGCGTCTTGGCAGAGGGAGGCCAAGAGTTCCGCTGGATAGGTGGGTTGTTCGCTGCGGGTCGGTGGGGGCTGGTCGCGCAGTTTCCCGCGCCCCTGAAGGGGCGCTTCACTGGACGGGAGTTCATAGGTCCCGTTCAAGACACCGGTCCCGTGCAAGGCCACGGTTCCGCTGGGGACACCAGCCCGCTCCCGCTCGGGAAGCTTCGCTGCCGCGTCCAGTATCGCCAGCAGCGTCGCGCCCTGGCTTGGTGGGGGAGCCGCCCACCAGCGGGTGTCGGCTGTGTCCAGTACCAACGGCTCGACCGTCTCCGGCCGGTGGGCCGCCAGGTCGGTAGCCGTCAGTGGGCTGCCTGCCCGGCGCAGGCCGTCGGCGAGGGCCTTGGCCACTGTTCCTCGGTAGAAGGACCAGGGATCGTCGGCCAAGTTCCGTAGTACGGCGGCCAATTGTGGCTGGGGGAGCGGGGCGCCCTCCGTGAGTGGGGTTCCGTCAGGGTCGGTGAGCAGGGCGGTGAGTCCGGGGTCCGCCGCGATCTGCTCGGCGCGCTCGCTCACCGCCCGGGCCAGGCCCGCCGAGACCGTGGCGCAGTTCTCCGCCAGTTCGGCCGCGTCCCGGAGTGTGGATGCGAGGGCGCCCGGAGTGCCGTAGGACTCGGCCAGGGCCGCCCAGCCGGCCACCACGCCGGGCACGGTCACCGTCTGCGGTCCCTGTGCGGGCATTCGTCGGTCAGCCGCCCGAAGCGCCTCGACGTCCACGTTCTGCGCGGCGGCTCCGGCCGACACGATCGCGCGTACGGTCCCGTCGGGGGAGTGGACGAGGGCGATCAAGTCGCCGCCCAGGGAGCACTGGTGGGGGTAGACGACGGTGAGGGCCGCGGCTGCGGCCAGCGCCGCGTCCACCGCGTTGCCGCCACGCTCCGCCGCTCGGCGGGCGGCAGCCAGCGCCGCAGGGTGCGGTGCGGCGAGGATCAGCCGGGAGCCGGCGCTCATGCGTCGTCCCGGGGCAGGAGAACCGTCCGGGACGGGGCTGCCTCGGCGCCCTGCAGCGGCAGGGGGAGCGAGAGCATGTCGTAGACGCCCGCCGGTGTGTGCAGCAGGTCGACCACTTCGAGGATCAACACCTCGGCGGCACACAGGAGTTGGTGGGTCTCCCAGTGGGTGGTGTAGGCGACCGCCTCGATGCTCAGGTAGTCGATGCCTGCCGTGCGCACCCCGGCTTCTATGAGGCGTTCCGCGCCGTCGGGGGCCAGGCCGACCCACTCCCTGGCCTTCCACGGGCTGCGCAGCACGCCCTCCGAGTTGCTGGTGCGCAGCAGCACCCGCTCCTCGTCGCCCAGGCCGGCCGCGTCCAGGTCCGCGGCGGTGATCTGCTCCTTCACATGGGTCAGGTCGAGGACCCTCGCGGTGCCGTTGAGCGCGGACAGATCTAGCTGGTCGACGGTCTTTCCGCCGTCGATGAAGTGGGCGGGTGCGTCGATGTGGGTGCCCGTGTGGGCGCCGATGCGCCAGCGGCTCACGTTGGACGGGTCACCGGCGGTCCGGGACTCCACGATCTCCATCTCGGGACGGCGGCCCCAGTGCAGCATTCCGGGGTGGATGGGGACGGACACGTCGATGGCCTTGGCGAAATCCAGGATCATGTTCATGCTGTGCTCCTATTGGATGCGGATATCATGGAAGTGGATCCAATAAGTGATGGCTGTGGATGCCCTCGGGTGCATGGGAAACTGCTCCACCACCGCGCACCCTCCGACCGACCCCGAGAAGGGCTTGACCGACTCCGATGACGCCCCAGACAGACGAGGGCCCCCTCGTCGACGACATCGCGGCCCGCATCCGCGCGCGGATCATGAACGGCGAACTGGCGATCGGCAAACCGCTGCGCCAGGCGGCACTGGCCGCCGAGTTCGGGGTCAGCCGCACTCCCGTGCGCGAGGCGCTGCGGCAGCTCCAGAACGGCGGCCTGATCGAGATGCAGCCCCACCGTGGCGCGGTGGTCCGGGTGCCCGCACCCTGGGAGGTGCGCCAGGCCTACGAGGTGCGCGCCGAGCTGGAGGGCCTGGCCGCCCGGCGTGCCGCCACCCGCATCACCGAGCGCCAGCTCGCCGAACTGCGCGAGCACAACGCGGTCCTGCACGAGGCCGCGGAGCGCGAGGCCGGTGGCAGCCCCGCCACCACCGCCGCCAACGACTGCTTCCACACCGTTGTCTGCGTGGCGGCCGACAACCCGTGGCTGAGCCGGATGATCGACCGCATAAACGAGAGCTTCCCGCGCAACGTCTCCTCGCTCGCCCTCGCCGGCGACGAACGTCACCGGCAGGAGAACATCCGCCAGCACGAGGCGATCATCGAAGCCCTGACCGCCCGCGACCCCGACCGTGCCGACGACGCCATGCGCGACCACGTCATCAGCTCGGGCGAGCATCTGACGGCCTGGTACGAGCGCCGTTCCCAGACCGTGTTCCACGGCTGAGACGGTTGAGGTCACTGAGGTGACGGTGGGGCCCCTCACCGGGCCCCACCCGTCAACAGGCGTGCCGGGGAGAGGAATTCGAGGTCCGGGCGGGCCGTCCCGCACACGAGATCGGCCAGTGCCTCGCCGATCGCCGGGCCGAACTTGAACCCGTGCCCCGAGCAGGCCGACGCCACCAACACCTGGGGTACGCCCGGTACTTCGCCGACGACGAAGCGACGGTCCGCCGTCATCGTGTAGAGGCACGTCAGGCTCTCGGTCACCGGTCCGGCACCGGGCAGCACCTGCGCCACCGCCTCGGCGAGCAGGGCGAGTTCGGTCGCACTCGCCGGGGGGCGGGGTGTGTCCGGATCCCATGCCGGGCCGCTGTCCAGCCCCGCCTTGAGACCGCGGCCGTCGGCGGCGGGGAACCCGTACAGCAGGCCCTGCGGCAGATCCACCGAGAAGCTGCCCAGCCCGGACCGGCCCAGCGGGCCTTCGGGGTCGGCCGCGAAGTAGGCGTTCACAATCCGAGTGACCGTCAGATGGGGGGTGAGGGAAGGGACTTGGGCCGCCGTCCAGGGTCCCGTGCACAACACCAGGCGGCGCGTGCGCAGTTCGCGGCTGTCGGCGGTGCGTACGACGACCTCGTCGCCGTCCGGCTCCCAGCCGAGGACCGGCGTACGGTCCAGCACGGTCGCGCCCGCCCGTTCGGCCAGGGCGAGTTGGACCCGTAGCGTCTCCGCCGCGTCGATGATTCCGGCCCTCGGGTCGTGCACCGCGCCGAATCCGGCGGGCAGTCGGAGCCCCGGGAAGATCCGCGCGGCCTCCTCGGGGCCGACCTGACGGCAGCCGGGGCCACGCAGGGGGTCGGGCCGGTCGAGCGGGGCCGCGTACAACCCCCCGGTGATGTCGAGGAGTTGGGTCTTCGCGGCTTCCTCCAGCTCCGCCCAGGCCCGGTAAGCGGTGTCCACCAGGCCGTCCCAGTCGGGGTGCGGATAGGCGCGCCGGATCATCCGGGTCGCACCGTGCGAGGAACCCAGCTCGTGGGCCGACGCGTACTGCTCCAGGCCGAGGACGTCGAGTCCGCGTGCGGCCAGCCGGTGCAGGGCGGCGCTGCCGTGGACGCCGAGACCTACGACAATCGCGTCGTGGCGGCGGGGGGTGGCGGCACGGCGTGCGGAGGCGGCCGTGTCCTGAAGCGTCGGCGCCTCCGAAACGGTCCTCGGTCCAGCCCGTACGTCCGCCCTGGGCGCTGGTGCCTCCGACACCTTCCCCTGCCCCGCGGCTCGTACGTCTGTCCTGGGCGTCGCCGCTTCCGACACCTTCTCCCGCCCTGCGGCCAGGACGTCCGCCCTGGGCGCCGGTGCCTCCGACACCTTCCCCTGACCTGCGGCCCGTACGTCTGCCCTGGGCGCCGGTGCCTCCGACACCATCCCCCGTCCTGGGGCCCGTACGTCCGCCCCGTGCCCCCGTACGATCTCCCGCACCGCCTCCACCAGGGCATCGAGGTCGGACTGGTCGTTGTAGACGTGCACCGAGGCCCGGACCACCTTGGTCAGCCCCCGGGGATCCATGTCCCAGCGGCCGTGCCCGGCCGGTACCGCGATCAGATGGACCCGGCGCTCGGCGAGTTCGCGCTGTACGTCGGAGGCGTCCAGGCCGTCGACCACGAAGGTGACGATGGCGCCACCTGCTGCCGGTGGGTCGGTGATGTGCACGCCGGGCAGATCCGCGAGCCGCTCCCGCAGACCCGTGGCGAGTGCTGCCAGGTGACCGGCGACCACATCCACGCCCAGGGAGTCGAGGCCGGCCAGCGCGGCACCCAGACCGAGGCGCAGGGCGTGTGCGGCCTCCCACAGCTCGAACCGCTTGGCGTCCGGGACCAGTTCCCAGCTCCGCTCGGCGGTCCAGTGGGCACCCCGGACGTCGGGGGCCTCGGGGGCGAGCCGTTCCAGGAGCGGGCGGCGGACCGCGAGCAGGCCGGTGCCGCGCGGGGCGCGCAGGAACTTGCGGCCGGTCCCGATGAGGAGGTCGCAGTCGATGGCGCCCATGTCGACGGGCAGTTGGCCGAGCGACTGGGTGGCGTCGAGGAGGAAGGGCACCCCGTGGGCCCTCGCCAACGCGCCGATGCCGGCGGCGGGTTCGACCAAGCCCGAGGAGGTCGGCACATGCGCCGCGGTGACCAGCGCGGCGGGACCGGCGCGCAGTGCCGCCTCAAGCGCCGCCAACTCCACGGCGCCGTCAGGGCCGTTGGGCAGCAGTTCGACCCGAACGCCGAGATCGCGCTCGGCCGCCAGCAGGTGCAGGGCACAGCTGACGTAGCTGGAGCGGGCGGCGAGGACCCGGTCGCCGGGGCGCAGCCGCAGTGCCGACACCGCGCGCTGCCAGCCCGCCGTCGCGCTCTCGACGAGGGCGACCTCGTCCGGGCCGACGCCCAGGAGTCGAGCGGTACGCGCGTAGACGGCGTCCAGGGCGGGGGCGGCGTGTTTGGCGGCCTCGTATCCGCCGGACAGGCTCTCGGCGCGCAGGTGGTCGATGACCGCGTCGACGGTGCCGTTGGCGAGCAGGGCCGCGCCGGCCGCGTTGAAGTGGTGGCCGGTGGCGGAGCCGGGTGTCCGGGCGCGCTCGGCCGCGACGTCCGGTGTGCGGGCGGCCGGGGACGAGGGCGCGGCTGTCGTCCGGGTGGTCGTCACGGGGGCGCTCACAGGGCGATCGTGATGCTCTTGAGCTCGGTGAACCCGTCGACGGCGGCGTCGCCGAGGTCCCTGCCGAGGCCGGACTGTTTCATCCCACCGAAGGCCACGGCGGGATCGAACTCGTTGTACGTGTTGACCCACACAGTGCCCGCCTCCAGCGCGGCGGCGGTGCGGTGGGCGCGCTGGAGGCTGCCGGTCCACACACCCGCGGCGAGCCCGTAGTCGCTGTCGTTGGCCAGCGTGATGGCCTCCTCCTCGGTGTCGAAGGGCATGACCGCGGCGACCGGGCCGAAGATCTCCTCCCGGGCGATCCGCATGTCGGGCGTGACGCCTGTGAAGACGGTGGGCTGCACGAACCAGCCCGCGCCCGGCACCGGTTCGCCGCCCACGGCCACCTCGGCGCCCTCCGTACGCCCCAGCTCGACATAGCCGGTGACACGGTCGTACTGCTCCTGCGACACCAGGGGACCGATGTTGATCCCGCCCGACAGACCCGGACCGATCCGCAGGGCCTCCACGGCGGGTACCAGCAGATCGAGGAACTCCTTGACGACCGTGCGCTCGACCAGGAGCCGGCTCCCGGCGGTGCACATCTGCCCGGAGTGCCCGAACACCGCACGCACGGCGGCCGGTACGGCGGCCTCCAGGTCGGCGTCGGCGAAGACGATGTTCGGCGACTTGCCGCCGAGTTCGAGGGTGAGCCGCTTCACCGTCGGCGCGGCGGCGGCCATGATCAGCCGCCCGACCTCGGTGGACCCGGTGAAGGACACCTTGGCGACGTCCGGGTGGGCGACCAGCTCCGCCCCCGTACGGCCGTCACCCGTCACCACGTTGACGACGCCCTCGGGGACGCCCGCCTCCAGGCAGAGCGCGGCCAGCCGCAGTGCGGTGAGCGGGGTCTGCTCGGCCGGCTTGACCACGACCGTGCAGCCCGCCGCCAGCGCCGGGGCGAGCTTCCAGGCGGCGATCATGAAGGGGAAGTTCCACGGCAGTACGGCCGCCACCACGCCGACCGGCTCGCGGACGCTGTAGACGTGCCGGTCGGGCCCGGCCGCGTGCACGGTGCCGGTCAGCCGGGCCGGGGCGCCGGCGAAGTGCCGGATGGCCTGGAGGCCGAGGTCCACGTCACCACGGGCGCGCTCGATGGCCTTGCCGTTGTCCAGGGTGTCCAGGACCGCCAGTTGCTCCGCGTCGCGCTCCACCAGGTCGGCGAGGCGGAGCAGTACGTCACGGCGTTGCCGGGGCGGCAGCCCGCGCCAGCGCCGGTCGCGGTGTGCGGCGGACGCGGCGGCGACTGCGGCGGCCACCTCTGCGGGGCCCGCCTGCGCGATGGTGGTGAGCTGCTCGCGGGTGGCGGGGTCGAGCACCGGGATCCGCTGCGGCGAGGTCCCCGTGGTCCAGTCGCCGCCGATGAGCATGGGCTCGCAGTCCGGCAGCGGGGGGAGGGTGATGCTGGGGTCCAAGGTGTGCTCCTTCTGGGGCAAGGGGTCACGCAGGGGGCACGTCCGGGTCAGGTGCGGCTGACGTACGGCTCATGTACGTCCGCCGGGCCGATGGGTCGGGTCGGGCCATGGCTCGCGAACCGCCGCCGACACGGCCCGGGCGGTGGTCAGGACGCAGCGGTCGAACTCCGCCGCCCCGTGCTTGGCGTCGGCGTCGGTCACGTCCCTGCCCCATACGCCGGTCTCGCTGACCTGGTCCATGCGGTAGTCCCAGAAGGAGTCGACATCCACGTGGGAGGTCGCCCGGTCCATCCGTACGAGTTCCGGGGACAGGTGCAACATGACCGAGGTCTCGAAGAAGTTGGCGTGCATCAGCGCCCGGCCGTAGGTGACGTGCCCGTCGACCTCGGGGCCGGGGTACATCGTCACGTACCCCAACGCCCGCACCCGCGCGTCCTTGTGACGGACCCTCAGTTTCTCGGCCGAGACGTCGAGCGCCCCGTTGTTCCAGATGTGCCCGTTCAGCAGGACGAACTGCCTTACCCCGGAGGCGTACAGCGAGTCGATGACGTCCTCGACGACGGCGATCATGGTCTCGGGGCGCAGCGCCACCGTCCCGGCGAAGTCGCCGTGGGACGCGGACACCCCGAAGCTCAGGGGCGGCAGGACAGGGACCCCCGTCAGGGCGGACACCCCGAGGGCGACGGCCTCGCAGATCCGGGTGTCCACGGCGAGGGGCAGATGCGGGCCGTGCTGCTCGGTGGCGCCGACGGGGATGATGACGGCGTCCTGCGCGGCGGCCGTGGTCCCGGCCTCCGGCCAGGTCAGCTCCTCCCACAGAACGGGGGCTCCGCTGCCGCCGAGTTGGCCGGAGAGGTCGGGGACGTCGAGTTCCGTGGGGACGGTGCGTCCGGACGGCCCGGTGATGAAGGTGGCCATGTCTCTCCTCAAGGTCATCAAGGTCATCAAGGTCGTCGCGTGTGTGTTCACCACTGGCGCCGGCTCTTCTCGGGCAGCAGGTCCAGGGCGCGCAGCGGGACCGGCTCGTCCCCGTCGACCGTGGTGACCCACACGGTGGCGTCCGGGCAGTAGTCGCTGATCAGCTCCCGGCACACCCCGCACGGCGCGATGATCCGGAACTGCCCCGCCGGTTTGATCTGCACGGACACCACGGACGTGATGCCCAGCGCAGTCCCGCCCGGCAGAGCGCCCCGCGCGGCCCCCATGGCCACTCCCTCGGCACACACCGAACTGCGCCGACAGGAACCCTCCATGTGCACGCCGGTGTGGATCCGGCCGTCGGCGGTACGCAGCGCGGTCGCCACCTCATGCCTGCCGTGCTGCCACACCCGGGCCAGCAACTCCTGTGCGGTGGCGAGGAGTTCGGCGTCGTCCGTGCTCATCGACGACGGGACGGAGACGGAGGTGACGGAGGCCGCGCTCATACCGGCAGACCCAGCAGCCGGGCCATGTTCCCGCCCTCGACCAGCGCGCGGTCCTTCTCGTCCTCGATCGCCTTCGCGATCTTCATACGCTCCAGGTCGAAGTCGGAACCGGGCCACTCGCTGCCCATCAGGATCTTCTCAGGGCCCAGTCGCGCGTACGCCCGCCGGACATCGCTCAACAGCGTCGCGGAGGTCTCCAGGTACACGTGCGGCTGACGCTCGGCCACGATGATCGCCTCGGGTACGTTCCACACGGCGCCCATGTGGGCGATGATCGTGGGCACTTGAGGGTGGTCGCGGGCGATCTCCTCGATCGCGAACGGCGCGCAGAAGGCGTCGTCGAGAGCATTGACGAGCACCAGCAGTCCGCGCCGCGCGCACGCCTCGAACACCGGGTCCAGCAGACCGTGGTCGGCGACGTGGTAGCCGTGCAGGCTCGGATGCAGCTTCAGGCCGACGAGGCCCGCGTCGGCCATCCGGTCGATCTCCTCGATCGCGTCGTCGGCCTGCGGCAGCACCTGCCCGAAGCCGAAGAAGCGGTCCGGGTGCGCGGCGACCAGGGAGGCGATGAAGTCGTTCTCGATACGCTGGGCGAGCGAGCACACCATCGCCATGTCCACCCCGGCGGCGTCCATCCGGTCGAGGATGCGCCGGGGATCGAAGGGCGTGTACGGCGGCGGAGCCTGGCCCTTGCGGGCGCCGGTGAGGTAGTCCGAGCGGCCCCGGACGTCCTGCGTGGTGTTGTAGGCGTCGATGATCAAAGCGTTACGTCCTTAATGGCCGGGCTCGCGGAACCGTCTGCTTCGAGGTCGCCGGAGATCAGAGGCAGATGACAGCGGACGCTTCTCCCCGGCGCGATCTCCCGCAGCTCGGGCATGCGCGTACGGCACTCGGCAGTCGCGATGGGACACCGTGTCCGGAACAGACACCCCTCCGGCGGATTCGCCGGGTCGGGCAACTCGCCCTCCAGCACCTCCCGTTCGCGCGCCGGATCGCCGCCGGGCCGCCGCAGCGCCGGTACGGAGGAGAGCAGCGCCCGGCTGTAGGGGTGCGCGGGGTCGGTGAAGAAGGCGTCCCGGGAGGCGATCTCGATGATCTGACCCAGGTACATCACGGCGATCCGGTCGGCGATGTGCCGTACGACGCCCAGGTCGTGCGAGATGAACAGCATCGTCAGACCCCTGTCGCGGACCAGGTCCGACAGCAGGTTCAGCACCTGTGCCTGGATCGACACGTCCAGCGCCGACACCGCCTCGTCGGCCACCACGAACTGCGGCGAGGAGGCCAACGCCCGTGCGATGCCGATACGTTGACGCTGGCCGCCGGAGAACTCGTGCGGCCTGCGTGCCCCGGCCTCCGCGCCCAGACCGACCAGGTCGAGGAGTTCGGCCACGGCCCGCGCGGCCTCGGCACGGGTCGCACCGCGCGCCCGCAGCAACGGCTCGGCGACGATGTCGGCGACCCGGCGGCGCGGGTTTAGCGAGCCGAAGGGGTCCTGGAAGACCATCTGCAACTCGGCCCGGGTGCGCCGCAGTTGACGCCCCCGCATCCGGGTGAGGTCGGAGCCGGCGAACTCGATCCGGCCCGCCGAGGGTTCGATCACCCGCAGCAGCGCCCGGCCGAGCGTCGACTTGCCGCACCCCGACTCGCCGACCAGACCGAGAGTCTCGCCCTGGAGGATGTCGAGGTCGACGTCCCGCAGCGCCCTGACCCGGCCCCCGGCACGACCCGGGTACTCGACCCGCAGCCGGCGGGCGGAGACGAGCGGGGCGCTCATTCGGCGCCCCCCTTGGCACGGGCCTCGGCACGCTCGGCGCCGGGCAGTACGCAGGCGTCCACATGCCCGTCCCCACCGTGCCGCCGCCGCAGTTCCGGACGCTCGTCGCAGGCGTCGTGCACGAACGGGCACCGGGGTGCGAAGGCGCAGCCGGACGGCCGCTCCACCCCGGTCAGCGGGCTCCCGGAGATCGCGGGAAGCCGTCGTAGAACCGGACCGTCGATCGGCGGAACGGAGCCCAACAAGCCCATGGTGTACGGGTGTTGAGGGCTGAACAGCACCTCGTCCCGCAGGCCCTGCTCCACGATCCGGCCCGCGTACATGACGGCCACCCGGTCGGCGACCTCGGCCACGACGCCCAGATCGTGGGTGATCAGCAGCACCGAGGTGCCGTGGTCGCGCTGGACCCGCTTGAGGACCGCCAGGACCTGGGCCTGGATGGTGACGTCCAGGGCGGTGGTGGGCTCGTCGGCGATCAGTACGGCCGGGTCGTTGGCCAGGCCCATGGCGATCATCACGCGTTGGCGCATGCCGCCGGAGAGTTGGTGCGGGTAGGAGCGTGCCGCGCGGTCCGGGCCCGCGATGCCGACCTCGCCGAGCAACTCCACCGCGCGGTCCCTCGCCTGTGCGCGAGGCACGTCACGGTGGGCACGGATCATCTCGGAGACCTGGGCGCCCGCCCGGTGCAGCGGGTTGAGCGCGGCCAGCGCGTCCTGGAAGACGACCGCGATCTCCTTGCCCCGGACCGCGCGCAGTTCACGTTCCGAGGCGGCGACGAGGTCACGGCCGCCGAAGGTCACCTCGCCGGTGATGTGGGTGCGCGGGCCCCGGTTCAGGCCGACCAGGCTCATCGACAGGGCGGACTTGCCGGACCCCGACTCGCCCACCAGGGCCAGGACTTCGCCCTGCCGGAGCGTCAGGTCGACGCTGTCCACGGCGGGAAGGCGACCCCCGGGGACGTCGAACTGCACACGCAGGTCGCGGATTTCGAGTACGGGCTCGGACACAGCCTGGACCGGGGGGTGTTCGAGGGCGGCCGTCATGAGGCCGTGCCGACGGCCAGTGCGGCCGTGTGGATCAGGTCGGCGACGCGCTGTGGCCACACGAGGGTCGTGTAGTGGCTGCCGGGCACGTGCTCGACCGTCGCCTTCATCCGCTCGGCCATGTCCCGCTGGATCTCGGGGCGCAGGGTGCGGTCGTCGTCGGCGACCATGTACCAGCTGGGCAGCGTGCGCCAGGCGGGGACACCGGTCGCCTGCCTGAAGATTGCGTTCTCCGCCTTGCGTCCCTCCGCCTCGACGATGACCCGCTGCTCGGGGGAGAGGTCGGGGCCGATCTCGGCCCAGAACTCGGGACTCGTCTCCGACTTCCACTCGCCGTTCGGGCCGCGCCGCATGTACTTGGAGATCTCGGCATCCTCGTACCGCTCGACGATCTCGTTGACCGTCTCGCCCTCGTCGGGCCCGAACGCGCAGATGTACACCAGGCCCTTGACTCGTGGATCGCGGCCGACGTTGCTGATGACCGCGCCGCCGTAGGAGTGCCCGACGAGCAGTACGGGGCCCCAGGTCTCCGACAGCACGGCGGAGGTGTGGGCGACGTCGTCCGCCAGCGAGGTCATCGGATTGGTGACGGTGAACAGCCGGTGGCCGAGGGCGGTGAGCAGGGGCTCCACCGCGGACCAGGTCGTCGGCCGTCCGCCGGCGCCGTGGACCAGCACGATGTCCATGCGGCTCATCCTTTCCGTATGCGCGGGTCGAGGACCGTGTAGAGCAGGTCCACCGCGTGGTTGACCAGGGTGAAGAGCAGGGCGATGGCGAGGGCGGCGCCCTGGACGACGGGGTAGTCGCGTTGCAGGACGCCCTGCACGAGAAGGCGGCCGACACCGGCGTACGAGAAGACCGTCTCGGTGATCACCGAACCGCCCAGCAGCGAGCCGAACTGGAGCCCCAGGACCGTCACGATGGGCAGCCAGGCGTTGCGCAGCACATGGCGGCGGACGACCGCGCCCTCGCCGAGGCCCTTCATCCGGGCCGTGCGCACGAAGTCGTCGTCGAGCACCTCCAGGACCGAGGCGCGCACGATGCGGGTGATGAACCCGGCCATCGACAGGGCCAACGTCACGGCGGGCAGGATCAGATGCTGGATCCAGGGCCACACCAGCTCGGGGCGGTTCTGGAGGATTGCGTCCAGGAGCACGAAGTTGGTCGTGGGGTTGTAGTCGAGCGAGCTGGGAAGCCGCCCGAGTACCGGCAGCCAGCGCAGCCACACGCCGAACACGACGATGCCGAGCACCCCGAGCGCGAACCAGGGCAGCGAGAAGCTCACCGTGGCCACGACCCGCGTCGAGGTGTCGACCCAACTGCCCTTGCGCAGCGCGGCGATCACCCCGGTGACGACCCCGAGCACGACCGCGATCGTCATCGCGGCGAGCGTCAGCTCGATCGTCGCGGGGAGGGCGTCCCCGAGCAGCCCGAGGACGCTGTTGGACCCGAAGAAGGAGGTGCCCAGCCGCAGATGCACCAGGTCGTCGAGGAAGTGGCCGTACTGCGTGAGCAGCGGCTGGTCGAGGCCGAGCGCCTTGGTGACCCGCTCCTCGTTCGCCGACACCTCGACCGCGGACATGTCGCCGCGGCCCGCCGAGAGCGAGGTCGCGGGCGAGCCGGGCAGCAGACGGATCGCGAGGAACACCAGGCTGGCCAACGCGAACAGGACGACGGGGACGACCACCAGCCGCCGTATGACCAACAGGGCTGTGCTGTTGGCCCACTTGGGCACGCGCAGCCGAAGGGCGGAGGGCGCGTCGGCCGTCGTACTCATGCCGTCCCCCGGGGATCGAGGGCGTCGCGCAGGTCGTCGCCGACGAAGTTGCAGGCGACGACGAACAGGAGGGTGAGCGTGGCGGGGAGGACGACCAGCCGGGGCGCGGAGTAGAGGAACTCCTGTCCCGCCTGGACCATGTATCCCCAGTCGGGCTGCGGCGGTTGGATGCCCAGACCGATGTACGACAGGCCGGCGGCGAAGCCCGCCGCGACCGACAGTGTCATGACGACCTGGGCGAGCATCGGGCCCGCGATGTTCGGCAGCAGCTCCCGTACGAGGATGCGCGGGGTGGTTGTGCCGCCGAGGCGGCAGGCGACGACGTAGTCACGGGCCGCCTCGCGGGCCGTCAACGCGCGGGCCAGCCGGGCGAGTCCGGGCGCGAGCGAGACGCCGATGCCGACGATCAGACTGGCCGTGCCCGGTCCGGCCGCCGCCACCAGCAGGATGACGAGAAGGATGGAGGGGAAGGCGAGCGCGAGGTCCACCAGGCGCATCAGGGCCTGCTCGACGACACCGCCCGCGTACCCGGCGACGAGCCCGATCGCCGTGCCCACCACGGCGGCCAGAGCCGTCGCCGCGAACGACACCATCAGCAGCGGACGCGCCCCGTGCACCAGCCGGGCCAGCTCGTCGCGCCCCAGGTCGTCGGTGCCGAGCGGATGCCCCGCGGAGCCGAACGGCAGGAGCGCGGACGGGGTCTGGCGCAGCGGGTCGGCCTGGACGAGGAGCGGGCCGACGGCGGCGACGAGGAGTACGGCGGCCAGGACCAGCCAGGACAGGACGGCCGGCCAGGACCGGGCAAGGCGACGCCCGCGCAGGGCGGCCACGACGGACGGCCTGCGCGTGACGGTGGCCAAGGCCGCGTCAGACACTGGCTTTCTCCATGTAACACCGGTGGTTGGCGAGGGCGCTGGTGTTCATGTCCTTCACCTGCGAGCCGCTGACGACGAGGTTGGTGAAGCAGGCCAGCATCGACAGGACCATGTACTCCTCCGCCCAGCGCCGCTGGATCTTCGTGTAGGCGGCGGTGCGCTGCTTGCCGTCCGGGAGGTTCTTGGCGGCGAACAGGTCGTCCGCGAGGGAGTCGACGCCGTCGAGGGTGTCCAGGCCGGTGATCTTGGAGCCGTAGATGCCGGTGGGGCTGGCCATGGCGCCGACCATGTCGTTGGCGTCGGGGACGTAGGTGTTGCGTTCCCAGATCATCAGGTCGTGGTACTCGTCGTCCGGGTCGAGGAGGCGGCCGAAGTAGGTGGCCGGGTCGACGGAGGTGGTCTCGACCTTGAACCCGACGTCGGTGAGGTTCTGGGCGATGATCTGGGCGGCCTTCGGATGCCACGAGTCGCTGGCCGCCATGATCCGGATCGTGCGGCCCCCGGCACCGGCCTCGGTGACGAGCCGCTTCGCCTGGGCGACGTTCTGGGTGCTGAGGTCGGCGAGGGCGGTGTCGTAGCCGTTCTGGGCGGGCGGGATGGTGTAGCCCTTCGGCTCGCTGCCCATGCCGAAGAACGCCTGGCTGAGGATGGCCTTGCGGTCGACGGCGAGGTTGATCGCCTTGCGCACCTTGATCTCGGGGATGCGCCGGGCGTCGATCATCATGATCGCGTCCGCGCTGTGCGGGGTGTCGTAGACGGTGACCGAGTCGTCGCCGCGCAGCTGGTCGGCCGCCGAGTAGGGCGTGAACTGGGTCGCCGACACATCGCCGCTGAGCAGCGAGCTGACGATGGCCGACGGGTCCTGGACCTGGCGCAGCACCAGGCGGTCGATGGGCGGTCTGCCGAGCCGGAAGCCGTCGAAGGCCTCCAGGGTGATCGCCTGGCCGGAGGTGGCGGAGGAGAAGGCGAAGGGGCCGGTGCCGACGAGGTGCTTGCCGATGTCGGCGCCGTACTTCTCCAGGGCGGCCTTGGAGATGATGCGCCCGCCGATGTCGGACAGCCGGCCGAGCACCGTCCGGTCGGGCTGCTTGAGGACCATCTTCACGGTGAGGTCGTCCTCGGCGGTCAGCGAGGCGACGTTGGTGCCGAGGCTCGCCAGCGGCCGGGTGCCGCCCTTGGGGAGGGTCTTGTCGTTCTCGTCGAACTGCCGCCCCAGGCTGGCCAGTACGTCGGCGGAGGTCAGGGTGGTGCCGTCGTGGAACTTGACGCCCTCGCGCAGGGCGAAGGTGTACGTCAGCTGGTCGTCGGAGATCTTCCAGCTCTTGGCGAGGTCGGGTGTGGGTTCGTTGGTCTCGAAGGAGATGAAGCTGAGCCCGCGGCAGATGCAGTCGACGGCCATCCAGTCGCCCAACGAGGTGTAGAAAGCCGGGTCGTTGACGGCGCTCGTCGCGTCGATGGCGAGGGTCAGCGTCCCGCCCTTGCCGCCTCCCTCCGCGTCGTCGGCCGCCGCACCGCAGGCGCTCAACAGGGCGGGCAGCCCGAATCCGACACCCACGCCGAGGAGTCCGGCACCCCTGAGCATCGTGCGGCGCGAGACCTCCGGCGTGGTGGAGCCGGGCGAGAGCGATCCATGTGAACGGTCCGGCATGTGGGCCTCCTTGGGCACCGATCCTCGGAAACTGGATCTAATGTGTGCTGGATTGGATCCAAAATGAGCTTCGGGGGTCACGAAATCGTCCTCGTGTCCCAGAAGTTAAAGGCGTGTGAACCGGCGCCGCATCAACTCCGGCCAGACGACGGGGTCATGGCCGGGGATGAGTTCGTAGCCGCGCTCGGCGGCGATGCGCTTGAGCCGGCGGATCGGCTCCAGTGTCTGCTCCGGATCGACCCCGATGGAGGCGCCGATCGGCAGCTCGTGCTCGATGTTCTCGGTGAGGTCGGCGGCGTCGAAGGCGAACACGAGCCCTCCGCCGCCCGCGAGGTCCACCACGAAGCTCTGGTGTCCGGGCGTGTGCCCGGCGGTCAGTACGGCCGTCACCCCGGGGGCGATCTCGACGTCGCCGTCGGCCTGCCGCCAGTCGATACGGGGATCGTCGAAGTCGACCCGGAAGATCGAGTGCCGCTCCACCTCGGGCCGCCCCGACAACCCGTACGCCAGCTCGGCCTGTTGTACATGCACCGGCACCCGGCCCGCGAAGTGCTTGAGCCCGCCCGCGTGGTCGGCGTGCAGATGGCTGACGGCCACCGCGTGGATCGCGTCCATAGGGATGCCGGCCGCGTCCAGGGCCTCCTCCAGCGGCTCGCCCGGGCCCGGCAGGACGGGACGGTAGTTGGGGGAGGCGTAGAAGCGGCGGCGCAGCGCGGGGTCCCGGATCAGGGCCGTGTTGAAGCCGGTGTCGAGCAGCAGCCAGCCGCCGTCGCACTCCAGCAGCACCGCGGGTACGGGCTCGCGCAGCCGCTCCTCGTACGGGGCGCCGTGCACGGAGACCGACTTGGGGAGTTCCTCCCAGCCGAGCAGCAGCGGCACGATCCGCCGCACGCCGTGTCGTGTCGTCATGCTCCGGTCCCGGCCTTTCTGCCAGCCTGCACGGATCCATACCATAAATATTTGGATCCAATGATGGGTTGCGGTGAAGTAAACAACGGGAGTGAACAGTCACTTCACAGGAATCGTGTTTCTTTTATTGACAGCAGAAAAGAATGAACCGTACGTTCCGGCCATGCGCTCGACGCCACCCTCCGAGGCGTTCCCGGCCCACACGCCTGCCGCCGCCCAGATCTTCACCATCGTGCTCTCCCACGGCCCGGTCACCCGGGCGGAGATCGCACGGCGGGCCGCGCTGTCCCCCGCGGCGGTGACCAAGGCCGTCCGGCCCCTGATCGAGGCGGGATACCTGCTGGAGGACGTCGACGAGGAGCACCGGCGGGCGCTCGGCCGACCCGCCAACCCGGTGCGGGTCAACGGCGGTCGCGCGCTGTTCCTCGGGGTCAAGGTGACGGGCGACGAGATCATCGCCGTACTGACGGATCTGTGCTGCCGTATCAGGGTCGCCCGGCACACCCCGCTCGGCGACCGGCGACCCGGGGGCGTTCTCGCCACCCTGAGCGACCTCGTCCTCGAACTGCGCGCCGAGGCCGAGGGGTTGGGAGCGCGGGTCAGGGGCGTGGGGATCGCCGTCTCCGGCGATGTGGACCGCACGGAGGGCATGGTGCGGTACTCCCCGTTCCTTGAGTGGCGGGACGTTCCGCTCGCGAACCTCGCTGCCCTGACCATCGGTCTGCCGGTCACCGTCGACAACGACGTCCGCGCGCTCACCGTCGCCGAGCAGTGGTTCGGCGCGGGCGTGGGCCTGTCCGACTTCGCGCTGGTGACGGTGGGCGCCGGTATCGGCTGCGGACTCGTCGTGGGCGGCCGGGTGGTCTCCGGCGCGCACGGTGTGGCCGGTGAGATCGGGCATCTCTCCTTCGACCCGGCGGGCCCGCGGTGCCACTGTGGCAACCGGGGCTGTGTGGAGGCCGTCGCCTCGGAGTCGGCGATCGTGCGCGACGTTCGGGTGGAGACCGGGATCGACGTGGCGGACGCGGCCGAGGCTTTGGAACTCGCCCACCGCGGCGACCCCGGAGCCCGTGAGGTGTACGCGCGTGCGGGGGCGGTCATCGGGCGGGCCATCGGGTCCGTGGTCAATCTGCTCGGACCGGAACGAGTGATCATCTCCGGCGAAGGGCTCGCCGCCTACGACCTGTTCGCCGAGCGGATCAGGGAGACCTTCGCCGCCTCCGCCTTCGGCGCCGCCGCGCGATGCGATGTCACCACGCGTCCGCTGCCCTTCGAGGAGTGGGCGCGTGGAGCGGCGGCCACCGCCATCCAGTCCTTCATCCGATCGGACACGCCCAAGGAGCAGAGGTGACGCCGTAGAGCCGTGTCGCGTGGAGGTCCGACCATGCACTCTCTCATGTCATGCGCACGTCATGATCGTTCAGTGATCCGGAGGTAGCCCCCCATGCGGTTGTCCCCCCACCGTGCCCGCCGCGCCGGCAGCACCCTGCTCGTCCTCGCCCTGACCGCGGGCCTCACGGCGCTCACCCCCGCCGCCACGGCCACCGACTCCCCGGCCCCGCAAGCCGTTTCTTCACCGACGGCGGCCAAGCCGTACATGGGCTGGACGAGTTGGAGCATGCAGTCCTCCAAGTACCCGGGGCTCAACCCGGACGGGGACTACAGCTATCTGACCGAGAAGAACGTCCTGAAGCAGGCCGACGCCCTCGCCGCCAAGCTCAAGCCGTACGGCTACGAGTACGTCAACATCGACGCCGGCTGGTGGATGGACATGGACTGGAAGCCCCGCTTCGACGAGTACGGCAGACAGGCCGCCGATCCGGGCCGCTTCCCGCGCGGAATGAAGGCCGTCGCCGACGACCTGCACGCCAAGGGGCTGAAGGCCGGCATCTATCTGCCGGTCGGGCTGCAGAAGGAGGCGTACGGCGAGGGCAGGGTGCCGCTCTGGAACGCCGGGGACTGCACGACCGCCGACATCGTCTACGGCGACCTGCGCACCACCAACGGCTGGGACAGCTCGTACAAGATCGACTTCTCCCGGCCCTGCGCCCAGAAGTACATCGACTCCCAGGCCCGGATGTTCGCCGACTGGGGCTACGACTTCCTCAAAGTGGATGGTGTCGGGCCCGGTTCCTTCAAGAGCGGGGAGAACTACGACAACGTCGCCGACATCGCCGCCTGGCAGAAGGCGATCGCCGCCACCGGACGGCCGATCCACCTCGAACTGTCCTGGTCGCTCGACATCGGCCATGTCGCCGACTGGCAGCGGTACTCCAACGGCTGGCGCATCGACACCGACGTCGAGTGCTACTGCAACACGCTGGTCACCTGGGAGAACTCCGTCGAGGACCGCTGGGACGACACCCCCGCCTGGACCCGCCACGCCGGCCCCGGCGGCTGGAACGACCTGGACTCCCTCAACGTCGGCAACGGCGAGATGGACGGGCTCACCAAGGCCGAGCGGCAGAGCTACGCCACCCTGTGGGCCATCGCCAAGACGCCCCTCTACACCGGCGACGACCTGACCCGCCTCGACTCCTACGGGCTCTCCCTGCTCACCAACAAGGAGGTCATCGCGGTCAACCAGGGCGACACCCCGCCCGCCCGGCCCGTCACCCCCTCCGACGACCAGCAGGTCTGGGCGGCGAGGAACCCCGACGGGAGCTTCACGGTCGCCCTGTTCAACCTCGGCGGGGCGCCCGCGTCCGTGACCGCCGACTGGGCCGCCCTCGGCTTCTCCGGCAAGGCGAAGGTCCGCGACCTCTGGAACCGGGAGAACCTCGGCACCTACCGGGACAAGGTCACGCAGGCGCTTCCCGCGCACGGCTCACGGCTGTTCACCGTCACCCCGCAGGGCAGCCCGGCCCTGACGAAGACGGCCTACGAGGCGGAGGCGGGGGCCAACACCCTCGCAGGCAACGCCTCGGTGGCCGACTGCGGCGCCTGCTCCGGGGGCCGGAAGGTCGGCAACCTCTACGTCGGCGGAAAGCTCACCGTGAACGGCGTCGACGTCGCGAAGGCAGGACGGTACGTCGTCGACATCGCCTACGTCAGCGGTGACGCGCGGTCCGTGCGGATCTCCGCCAACGGCGGCGGTGCCACCGGCCACAAGTTCCCCTCCACGGGCGACTGGGGGACCGTCGAAACCGTGAGCGTGCCGCTCAATCTGAAGGCCGGCACCAACACCATCACCTTCGACAGCGGCGACGGCTACGCCCCGGACATCGACCGGATCGACGTACCGAACCTGTCCTGAACTCCTGCCGGCCGACTCTCACTGGAGCGCATCCATGGACACCCCACGCCCCGATTCGCCCGAACCCCGCCCCGGCGTCCCCGGCATTCCCGGCTTCCCCAGCAGACGCGGCCTGCTCTCCTTCGCCGCCGCCGGAGGAACCCTGGCCGCCCTCGGCGGGCTGCCCGCCTTCACCGCCTCCGCCGCACCCCGGCGACCGGTCGACTCCCCAATGGCAGCCGAGGACGAGAGTGCCACCACCCAACTCTGGTGGCAGGCGCCAGCCGACGACGGCTCGATGATCACCCAGGGCCTCCCGGTCGGCAACGGCCGCCTCGGGGCGCTCGTGGGCAACGACCCCGGCCGGGAGCGGCTGTTCCTCACCGACGCCACCATGTGGACCGGGGACCTCAACTCCACCCTCGACGACGACGGCCAATTCCCGTACGCCCGCGAGAACTTCGGGTCGTTCACCCTCCTGGCCGAGCTGACCGTCGACATCCCCGACCACGACCTCTCGGCCGTCTCCGGCTACCGGCGCGCCCTCGACCTCCGCCAGGGCCTGGTCGCCTCCTCCTACGTCCGCTCCGGCGTGACCTACCGACGGCAGGTCTTCGCCAGCGCGCCCGACGACGTCATCGTCCTGCACTTCACCCAGGACGGCGGCGGTCGCCACACCGGCGGCATCAGCCTGGACGGCACCCACGGTGAGACCACCACGGGCAGCCGGTCGGACGGCCAATACGCCTCCTTCGGCGCGGAGTTCGCGAACCGGCTGCGGTACGGGGCCGCCGTCACCGCGTACGGCAGCGGCGGGACCGTCGCCGTCGACGGAGCGCGGATCTCCTTCCGGGACTGCCGAAGCCTGACGGTGATCGTCGCGGGCGGCACGAACTACGCGCCCGACCCGGCCACCGGCTACCGAGCCCCGTCGCTCGACCCGCGCAGGCTCGCCCGCAGCAAGGTGCTCGACGCCGCCGAGCACTCCGCGACCACCCTGCTGCACACCCATGTCGCCGACCACCGCGAGCTGTTCGAGCGCATGGACGTCTCGCTCGGCACATCCACTCCACTGCAACGCGGCATGGACACCTGGGAGCGGATCAGCGCGCGGTACACCGACGACACCCCCGATCCCGAACTCGAAGCGGCCTACCTGCAGTTCGGGCGCTACCTAATGATCGCCGGGTCTCGCGGCAGCCTGCCGCTGAACCTCCAGGGGCTGTGGCTCGACGGCAACGACCCGGACTGGATGGGCGATTACCACACCGACATCAACCTTCAGATGAACTACTGGCTGGCCGACCGCGCCGCCCTCTCCGACTGCTTCGACGCCTTCACCGACTACTGCCTGGCCCAGCTGCCCTCCTGGACCGCACTCACCCGCGCCCACTTCAACGACCCCCGCAACCGCTACCGCAACTCCACCGGGAAGCTGGCGGGTTGGACCGTCGCCATCTCCACCAACATCCACGGCGGCATGGGCTGGTGGTGGCACCCCGCGGGCAACGCCTGGCTGTGCAACTCCCTCTACGAGCACTACGAGTTCACCCAGGACCGCACCCATCTCGCCCGTATCCACCCGATGCTCAAGGGGGCTTGTGAGTTCTGGGAGGCGAGGCTGCTGACGACGACGGTCACGGACCCGGTCACCGGCGAGAAGCGGGACGTCCTCGTCGCCGACAGCGACTGGTCGCCCGAGCACGGCCCACTCGACGCCAAGGGCATCACGTACGCCCAGGAGCTGGTCTGGGCCCTGTTCGCCAACTACCGCACGGCGTGCGAGGTGTTGGGCAGGGACACCGCGTACGCCCGGACCGTCGCCGATCTCCAACGACGGCTTCATCTGCCGGGGGTGAGCCCGAAGACCGGCTGGCTGGAGGAGTGGATGTCCCCCGACAACCTCGGGGAGACCACCCACCGGCATCTCTCGCCGCTCGTCCAGTTGTTCCCCGGCGACCGTATCCGCCCGGACGGCTCGACGCCCGAGGAGATAGTCGAGGGCGCGACCGCGCTGCTCACCGCGCGCGGCATGGAGAGCTTCGGCTGGGCGAACGCCTGGCGCGCCCTGTGCTGGGCCCGCCTGAAGGACGCCGACAAGGCCTACCAACTCGTCGTGAACAACCTGCGGCCCTCCACCGACGGCACCAACGGCACCGCGCCCAACCTGTTCGACATCTACCAGGTCGAGCAGGGCCGGGGCATCTTCCAGATCGACGGCAACTTCGGCACGCCCGCCGCGATGATCGAGATGCTGGTGTACTCCCGCCCCGGCCATGTCGAGCTGCTGCCCGCGCTGCCCGACGCCTGGGCCGCGTCCGGATCGATCACTGGGGTGGGCGTACGAGGTGGCTTCACCATCGACCTTCGATGGAAGGACGGCAGGCCGACCGAGGTCACGGTGACGAGCGTCGGCGGTCGCAGCCGCACGACCACGGTGGCGTACGGGGAGAGGTCCCTGAAGGTCACCCTGTCGCCCGGCCGGTCAGTGACCCTGCGCGATCTGGGGCGGTGAGCGATGCGTCCCGCCTTGCTACGGCGACTCGCCCTACCGGGCGCCGCGCTGACCGTCGCCGCTCAGCTGCTGACCGCGTCGGCGACGGCAGCGCCTGTCGCGCCGACTGCGCAGACCGCGACCACCGCGCATATCGCGCCTACTGCGACCCACGAGATCGTCACCTGGGGCGCGAGCGCCGACCGTATGGGCGAGGCCGTCTCGAACCGCGGTTACCGGCTCGTCGTACGGACCAGCGTCGGAGGAACCCACCTGCGCGTCCGTCTCTCCAACGCCTTCGGCGACCGGCCCCTGACCTTCGGCCGGGCGTACGCGGGAGTCCAGAAGGAGGGTGCCGCCCTGGTCCGGGGCAGCAACCGACAGCTGTCGTTCGGCGGGGAGCAGTCCGTCACCGTACCCGCCGGTGAGACCGTGCTCAGCGATCCACTGCCCGGACGGCTGCCGGCCGCGACCTCGCTGGTGGTCAGCCTGTACGCCGCCGAGGCGGGCGGTCCGGCGACGGGGCACGGCATGGCCATGCAGACGTCCTACACGAGCGCCGGCGACCACACGGCGGAGGAGGGCCCGGACAACTGGACCGGAACCACCGGCTCCTGGCTCTACCTGGATGCCGTCACCGTACGGACGGGCTCGGACGTCGGTGCGGTCGTCGCTCTCGGCGACTCCATCACCGACGGCTGGCAGTCCAGCACCGACAAGAACCGCCGCTGGCCCGACTACCTGGCCCGCCGTCTCCAGGCCGACCCCGGCTCCGACACCGACATCGAGGGAGTGGCCAACGAGGGGATCTCCGGCAACAAGGTCCTCGCCGACGGAGCCGGGCAGAGCGCCCTCAACAGACTGGACCGGGACGTGCTCTCCCACCCCGGAGTCCGCACGGTCCTTCTCTTCGAGGGCGTCAACGACATCAAGGCCCACACCGGTGTCACGGCCGGGGACCTGATCGACGGCTACCGTCGGATCATCGACCGTGCGCACGCGGCCGGGCTGTGTGTCGTCGGGGCCACGGTCGGGCCGTTCAAGGGCTGGTACGAGTGGGACGCGCCGGCCGAGACCGTACGGCGGGAGGTCAATGAATTCGTCCGTAGCAGCGGCGAGTTCGACGCCGTGGCGGACTTCGACCGCATCCTGCGCAGCCCCTACGACCACGAGCGGATCCTGCCGTTCTTCGACAACGGCGATCACCTGCACCCCAACGACACCGGCATGCAGGCGATGGCCGACGCGGTCCGGCTGAGCGACCTCTCCTGCGATCGCGACGCTCGCGACGCACCCTGAACTCGACGAACCCGACGGGCGCCTACAGCGGCGCCGGTGAGGAAGCCCCCGCGATCAGCAGGCGGGGGCTGCCCTTGCCGTTCGCGGGCACGCTCCACAGGTCGCTGCTGCCGACCTTGCCCTCGGTGGGGAGGGCGTAGGCGAGGGTGTCGTTGTCGAGCCAGGTGGCCTGGTCGTCGACGCTGTGGCGTTCGGCCAGTGCCGTCTCCTTCAGGGTCTTCAGGTCGAGGACGTACTCGTGCCAGAGGGCGGTACGGGACAGGACCCGCTTCTTGAAGGCGACGCGGGTTCCGTCGGGGGAGAGTGACGGGCACTCCACGTTCTCGACGAGGGTGGTGACCTTGCGCTCGGAGACGGAACCCCGGACCAGATACGTCTTGTTGGCGGTGTTGAGGGTGGCGTAGAACGTGTCGTCGTCGGAGGCGAAGGTGACGCCCCAGAAGTTGACGTCCGAGGCGCGGTAGGGCTTGCCGTCCAGGACGATCGAGAACGTCTCCAGGCTGGGGATCAGCCGCATCGTGCGGGTGTCCAGGATCGAGGTCCGGGTCGAGAAGAAGGCCGATGCGTAGGACTCGCCGGAGACGAAGACCGTCCAGGCGGCGAAGCGTCCGCTGGGCGAGACCCGGGCGCGGCTGGGGGTGCCCGCGAGCGCGTACGTGTGCACGGTGCGGAGGTCGGCGTCCAGGAGGAGGGCGCGGTTGCTCTGCTTGAGGACGCCGGGGACCGACTGGAGGCAGACACCTGTGCCGGCCGCCGCGTAGAAGCGCGCGCACTTCAGGTCCGAGGCGGTCCGGCCGGCGCCGGGGTCGGTGGACGGGACCGAGGCGACCGCGGTGCGGTGCGGACCGGCAGCAGCGTTGACGAAGGTCAGGCGGCTCTTCTGGTCGAGCGTCAGCCTGCCCGTGCTGACGGCGGGACCGCCCGCCTGCGGCTTGTTCGCCTGCTCAGCGCGGTCGGCGGCGTGCAGGACCACACCGGTTCCCAGGCCCGCGAGGAGCAGCACCCCCGTGACGAGTATGAGCAGGCGGCTGCGCAGCGAGGTCATCCGGATCCTTGGGGCGTTGTGGCTGTGGTGTCTGTGGTGTCTGTGGTGGACATCGGGTCCCTCGGGCGCAGCACGATGCCCGCGACGGCCGCGCAGCACAACAGGCCGACCGCCGATCCGGCCAGCGCCGCGCTGTCGCCCCACAGCGTCCAGGCGGCGCCGAAGGACAGCGAGCAGCAGAACCGGGCCAGCGCCTGGCTGGTGCCGACGATGGCCAGGCCGGTGGCGCGCAGTTGCTCGGGCACGATGTCGGCGAGGGCGGCCGGGAGTACGCCGTCGGTGGCGGCGTAGAACATGCCGTGCAGGGCGAGGACGAGAAAGGGCAGGGTCGGTGTGGCCGGGGCCCACAGCAGGAGGGCGTAGGCGGTGAGCAGACCCATGTGCCCGGTGAGGAACACGATGCGCCGCCCGACCCGGTCGGCCAGCGCCCCGACGGGCACGGCCAGGAGCAGGAACACGGCGGCGGTGCCCAGCGGCAGCAGCGGGAACCACTCGTCGGCGATGCCCGCGCGCCTTTGCAGCAGCAGATAGACGAAGGCGTCGCTGACCGTGGTGAGGCCCAGCAGCGCGGCGCAGCCGGCCAGCGCGCGCAGCCGTGGCAGGCGCAGCAGGGCCAGCGCGTCCCGTACGCGGACGGGCGGTGTGCTGTTCGCCGTACCCGCCTCGTCGCTCGGCTTGTTACTGGCTTGGTTCGGCAGTGTGACCCGCCCTCTGGCGGGAACGAACAGCACCAGTACGAGCACGCCGAGCACGGCGACGCACGCGCTGACCCCGAACACGGCGTCGTAGCCGTCGGCCGCCGCGCGCAGGATCAGGAAGGCCGCCAGTGGGCCGAGCATCGCGCCGGTGGTGTCCATCGCCCGGTGCACACCGAAGGCGCGGCCCTGCTTCTCGGACGGGGTGGACAGGGAGATCATCGCGTCGCGCGGGGCGGTGCGCAGGCCCTTGCCGGTCCGGTCCAGGGCGAGGACCGTGCCGAGCGTGGCGATGCTGCTGGCCAGCAGGAGCAGCGGTTTGCACAGCGCGGACAGGCCGTACCCGAGCCCGGCCATCAGCTTGTGGTTGCGCACCCGGTCGGCGACATGGCCGCCGGTGAGCTGGACCAGCGCACTGACGCCGTTGTAGACGCCGTCGAGGGTGCCGAACGCCAGCGGGGTGAAGCCGAGCGTGGTGACGAGGTAGAGCGGCAGAACGGCGGTGACCATCTCCGAAGAGATGTCGGTTATCAGGCTGACCGTCCCCAGGACGAACACGACCGGGGCGACTCTGCGCCCCGGGACGCGTCTTCGGCCCTGTTCGGTGTCCGTCTGTGCGGGGGCGGAGCGGTCGGTGAGATACATGATCGAGACTCCAGGTGCGGTGCGATCAGTTCTGCCGGCTGCTCTCGTCCCGTAGCCAGGTCCCGAAGTCCTGTGTCCGGACGGCCTTTCTGGCTCCCCGCCGGGCGGCGACCGCCGCCGCGAGGAAGACTACGACACTGGTCACGAGCCTCGGCTCCCGGCGGACCATGGCCCTGAGGTCCGCGACGCTCGTGCGCGCCGAGGCTTCCTCCGGCCCCTGTTGCTGTTCGACCTGGGCGGTGGACACCGCGGCCCGGATCCGCCGTTTCATCAAGTCCGGCCAGGTGCGCGGCGGATGGACCACGACACTCGCCCCGTCGACCACGAGCCGCTCGTGCGGGGCGAACGCCAGGGACGCGGCCAGGTCGTCCGCCATCAGCGGCGGCAGCGCGGCGATCCGGGCGTGCCCGGCCTTGGAGACCGCGATGACACCTCGGCCGAACAGCCCCTCGCGCACGGCGGGCAGGCGCTGCCACACCCGGTAGTAGGCGCGCACCCGCCAGGCGCAGCCGGCCAGCGGAATCCGCCGTTCAGGGGAGGTGGCGAGAACGTCCGAGGTGTCGTCGTTCAGGGGTTCGACCAGTGCCCGTACATCGGCCCCCGTGAGTACGACGTCCGCGTCCACGTAGAGACGGGGAAAGCCGCGGGCGTGGTCGTCCCCCGCGCGAAGAGCCGCGTGTTTGGAGGGCGTTGGTATCTCGACCACCCGGACACGTGGTCCATGATCGGCCGCGATCCGCGCGGTGTCGTCCGTGCAGCCATTGCATACAACCACGATGTCGGTCTCGTCCTCGGCGGAGTCGGCGGAGCCGGCCAGCAGCGAATCGAGGAGTCGTCCGATGACTCGGGCCTCGTTGTGGGCCGGGATCACGATGCTCGTCACGTGGGCAGTATGCCGCCAGTGTCACTAATGCGATGTGTGTTTCGTTCAACCGTTCCCGTGACTGCGTTCGGTGGTCTAGATTGAGTGCCGCCGGACCGGTTTGGGCGGGGAACTTGTCCATGACTGCATGTCATGGTTCGGCTTTATACATGGATTTGAGCATTTCAGTACGAGCATGCTGGGGGGCATGAGGCGGTTGGGGAACCGCTGACGCTCCCTCGCTTTCCAGTGCCGCTGTGTGGAGGGCACTTCGGTCGGGGGGTAGCCGCGCATGTGGTGGGGGGAGCATGGCCATTGAGGTCACGCATGAGCAATTGGTTGTGGAACGCAGCAGTCCGGAAGCCCGCCGAAGACGGTGGGAGCAGAAGTATCGATTCACCTTGTTGGTCGCGGACGGTTTCGCAGCCGTTGCCGCGGCCTTCTTGATCCACGCGGCCTACGACCGCTGGACGGTCGCCCTGGTGCTTCCCCCGACGTGGATCGTGACCATGCTCGTCCACCGCTCCTACGACCGCAGCGCCCTGGGTGTGGGTGCCGAGGAGTACCGACGGGTGCTGCGCGGAGCCGTCGCACTGCCGGCGCTGGCCATGGGTGTGCACTACGTGTTCACCCATGATGCGGGACTTCTTCATGACATGGTCATGGCTACGGTGCCCGCTGTCCTGATCGCCCTGCCGGGCCGTTACGTGCTGCGCCGCCGGCTCCACCGAAGATGGGCCCGGGGCCGGGACCAGAGCACCACGCTCCTGGTCGGGCCGTCGCACGGCATCGTGGACCTGGTCGCCGTGCTGCGGCGCGGCGGCGAACAGGAACTGCACATCGCCGGGGTGTGCCTGAGCGATCCGAGGAACCGCGCGGAGATCCGCAAGCTGGGGCTCCCCGTCCTCGGCGGCGTCGGCGACATGGAGAACGTCGTCCGGGCCATGGGCATCGGCACCGTGGTGGTCGTGCCGGTACCCGGGTCCGACGCCTCCGTCCTGCGCCGGATGTCCTGGACGGCGGCCGTACAGGGCGTCGACTTCCTGCTGGCACCCGTACTGACCGACGTGTCCGCCGCGCGGCTCGCGATCCGGCCCACCAACGGGGTGCCGCTGGTGCGGATCCAGGCACCGAACCTCGCCCCGGCCTCCCGGCTGCCCAAGGAACTCCTTGACCGGTCGCTCGCGGCGCTGCTCCTGGCGGCCCTCGCGCTGCCCATGCTGCTGATCGCCCTGATCGTCCGCCTGGACAGCTCCGGACCGACCCTGTTCCGGCAGCAGCGGGTCGGCCGCTACGGCGACCACTTCACCATGCTGAAGTTCCGCACCATGCGGCCCGACTCCGAGGATCTCCGGGCGGAGTTGGAGCACCTCAACGAGAACAGCGACGGTCTGCTGTTCAAGGTGAAGCAGGACCCACGGATCACCCGGGTCGGCTCGTTCCTGCGCCGCACCTCGCTCGACGAACTGCCGCAGCTCATCAACGTGATCGGCGGCCACATGTCGCTCGTCGGCCCCCGCCCCCCACTCCCCGAGGAGGTCGAGGAGTACACGCCGGAGGTCAAGCGCCGGCTGCTCGTCAAACCCGGCCTCACCGGGCTGTGGCAGGTCAGCGGACGCTCCGACCTGCCCTGGGACGAGGCGGTCCGGCTCGACCTCGGATACGTGGACAACTGGTCGATGGGCCTCGACCTGACGATCCTGGCGCGCACCGGCTCCGCCGTGGTGCGCGGAACGGGGGCCTACTGATGGACCGACGGAAGAGGAACCAAGTGACGCAGGGCACGGAGCCGTTGGGTTCGGAGCCGTTGGGGGTCGCGGTCGTCGGGGCGGGCTACTGGGGCCCCAACCTCGTACGCAACTTCCAGGCCAGCGAGCGGTTCCGGCTGCGCTGGCTGTGCGACCTCGACGTGGACCGCGCCCAGCGCGTCCTCGGCGGCTACTCGACGGTCCGGGCGACCGCCGACTACGCGGCCGTCCTCGCCGACCCCACCGTCGACGCCGTCGCCGTGGCCACGCCCGCCGGCACCCATCTCGACATCGCCCTGGCCGCCCTGCGCGCCGGAAAGCACGTCCTCGTGGAGAAGCCGCTCGCGGCGACCTACGCCGACGGGATGCGCCTGGTGACCGAGGCGGAGGAGCGCGGGCTCACCCTGATGTGCGACCACACCTACTGCTACACCCCCGCCGTGGGCCGCATCCGGGAACTGGTCCACTCCGGCGAACTCGGCGACATCCACTTCGTCGACTCGGTCCGGATCAACCTCGGGCTCGTCCAGAAGGACATCGACGTCCTGTGGGACCTGGCCCCGCACGATCTGTCGATCCTCGACTTCATCCTCCCCGACAACGTCGAGCCGGTCGCCGTCGCCGCCCACGGAGCCGACCCGATCGGCGCCGGACAGGCCTGCGTCGCCTATCTGACGCTCCAGCTCAACACGGGCGCCATCGCCCACGTGCACGTCAACTGGCTCTCGCCGACCAAGGTCCGCACCACCATGGTGGGCGGCGCCAAACGCACCCTGATCTGGGACGACCTCAACCCCGCTCAGCGCGTGGCGATCTTCGACCGGGGAGTGGACCTGGCAGCGCCCCAGGAGATCGGCGACGACGAACGCCGGGACATGCTCATCTCCTACCGCTCCGGGGACATGGTCGCGCCCGCCATCGGCGAGAAGGAAGCGCTGCGCAGCATGGTCGACGAGTTCGGCGACGCCATCAGGGAACGCCGGGCACCGCTGACCGACGGCCGGGCGGGCCTCAGGGTGCTGGACATCCTCGAGGCGGCCTCCCGGAGCCTGGAATTCAAGGGCGCGGTCGTCGGCCTGCGCGCCGGGCACTGACGGTTCCACATCACTGACAGTCCAACTTCACTGAGAGGGCAGCGCAGTTGAGCAGCGTACGAGGCAAGAAGATCCTGGTCACCGGGGGAGCGGGCACCATCGGCTCCAACCTCGTCGACCTCCTGGCCGAGGGAGGCGCCCGCGAGATCGTCGTACTCGACAACTTCGTGCGCGGACGGCGGGCCAACCTCGCCCAGGCACTGCCCAGCGGCGTCGTGGAGATCGTCGAGGGCGACATCAGGGACGCCGCCACCGTACGGAAGGTCACCGAGGGCGCCGACCTGGTGTTCCACCTCGCCGCGATACGCATCACCCAGTGCGCGGAGGAGCCCCGCCTCGCCAACGAGGTGCTGGTCGACGGCACCTTCAACGTCCTGGAGGCGGCTGCCGCGGCCGGCGTCAGCAAGGTGATCGCCTCGTCCTCGGCGTCCGTCTACGGCATGGCCGAGACCTTCCCGACGACCGAGCGGCACCACGCCTACAACAACGACACCTTCTACGGCGCGGCGAAGGCCTTCAACGAGGGCATGCTGCGCAGCTTCCACGCCATGTCCGGACTGGACTACGTGGCGCTGCGCTACTTCAACGTCTACGGCCCCCGGATGGACATCCACGGCCTCTACACCGAGGTGCTCATCCGCTGGATGGAGCGCATCGAGGCGGGCGAACCGCCCCTGATCCTCGGCGACGGCGCCCAGACCATGGACTTCGTCGACGTCCGCGACATCGCCAGGGCCAATGTGCTGGCCGCCGAGTCGGACCTGACCGACGAGGTGTTCAACGTGGCCAGCGGCACGGAGACCTCGCTGAAGGAACTCGCCGAGGGCCTGCTGGAGGCGATGGGCGCGTCGGGCCTGGAGCCCGAGCACGGGCCCGCCCGCGCGGTGAACGGCGTGACCCGGCGGCTCGCGGACACCTCGCAGGCCGCCGAGCGGCTCGGGTTCCGGGCGGAGATCGACCTGCGTACGGGCCTCAAGGACCTGGTGCAGTGGTGGCGCGCGGAGCGCTCCCTCTCAGAGGAGTCCGCCAAGTGAGCACCGACCGCATCCCCGTGATGATCCCCTGGCTCGGCGAGGAGGAGGCCAAAGCCGCCTCCGACGCGGTGCTGTCCGGATGGGTCGCCCAGGGCCCCCGCGTCGCCGCCTTCGAGAAGGCCTTCGCGGAGCGGGTGGGCGCCGAGCACGGCATCGCCGTCAGCTCGTGCACCACCGGCCTGCATCTGTCGCTCGTCGCGCTCGGCGTGGGACCGGGCGACGAGGTCGTCGTGCCCTCGCTGTCGTTCATCGCCACCGCCAACGCGGTCCGTTACGTCGGTGCCGAGCCGGTGTTCGCCGATGTCGACCCCGCCACGGGCAACCTGACCTCGGCCACGGTGGACGCGGTGCGCACTCCCCGTACGAGGGCCGTTCTCGTCGTCCACCAGGGCGGCGTACCGGCCGATGTGCACTCCCTGCGCGCCGCCTGCGCCGAGTGGGACCTGCCTCTGGTCGAGGACGCGGCCTGCGCCATCGGCTCGACCGTCGGCGGCAAGCCCGTGGGCCAGGGCGCGCTGCTCGCCGCCTGGTCCTTCCACCCCCGCAAGGTCGTTACGACGGGCGAGGGCGGCATGGTCACCACCGACAACGCCGAGTGGGCGGCACGGCTGCGCCGACTGCGCGAGCACGGCATGAACGCCTCGGCCGCCGAGCGCCATGCGAGCAACAAGCCGGTCCTGGAAAGCTACTTGGAGGTCGGTTTCAACTACCGGATGACGGACGTCCAGGCCGCGATCGGCCTGGTCCAGCTCGGCAAGCTCGACGCGATGATCGCCCGCCGCCGCGAACTGGCCGCGCGCTACGACGAGTTGCTGCGGGACGTCCCCGGCCTCACCCCCGTACGCGACCCCGCGCACGGGCAGAGCAACTTCCAGTCGTACTGGGTGCTGCTGGACGAGGACTTCCCCCTCGGCAGGGACGAGCTGCTCGCCGCGCTCGCCGAGGCCGGCGTCTCCGGGCGGCGCGGGATCATGGCCTCGCACCTCGAACCCGCCTACGCGGACCACCCGAGCGTGCCGCTCCCCGCCACCGAGCGGATCAGCCGGGACTCGCTGATCCTGCCCCTCTTCCACACCATGACCGAGGCACAGCAGGACCGGGTCGTGGCGGCGCTGCGCGAACAGGCCCGCGGATGAACGAACTTGTCATCATCGGCGCGGGCGGCTTCGCCCGGGAGACCGCACAGGCCGTACGCGACGCGGGCAAGTTCGAGCTGCTCGGGCACCTCGACGACAACCCCGAACTGCACGGCACGGAAGTCGACGGCGTCCCCGTCCTCGGCGGCTGCGACCTGGTGCACGCGCTGCCCGAGGCCCGGGTGGTGATCTGCGTGGGCAACCCGAGGGACTACGCGGCCCGCGCCCGCCTGGTCCGCAGGTTCGCTCTGCCCACGGACCGCTACGCCACCGTGATCCATCCGACGGCCGCGGTGTCGGCGACCTCGCGGGTCGGTCCCGGCTCGGTCCTGCTCGCGCACTGCGTCCTGACCGCCGCCGTGCGGGTGGGCGCGCATGTCGCCGTGATGCCGCATGTCGTCCTCACCCATGACGACGTGGTCGAGGACTACGCCACCATCGCGTCCGGCGCCCGGCTGGGCGGGGGAGTGCGGCTGGAACGGGGCGTCTACGTGGGCTCCGGGGCCCTGGTCAGGGAGGGCACGGCGGTCGGCGCCTGGTCGCTGGTCGGGATGGGAAGCGCCGTGCTCGGCGATGTGCCGCCCGGCGAGGTCTGGGCCGGGAGTCCGGCCCGGCGGCTGCGCGCGGCGGACGCGCCCGCGCTCGACGAACTCGCGACACGAACAACAGTGGGGGGACCGCTGAGATGAACCAGATACCGCTGGTGGACCTCAAGGCGGCACACGCCGAGGTCGCCGACGAGGTACGGGCCGGATTCGAACGGGTGCTGGCGAACACCGCGTTCGTCGGCGGCGACGAGGTGGGCGCCTTCGAGCGCGAGTACGCCGACTTCGGCGCCGTCGCGCACTGCGTGGGCGTCGCCAACGGCACCGACGCCGTCGAACTCGCCCTGCGCGCAAGCGGGGTCGGGCCCGGCGACGAGGTCGTCGTACCCGCCAACACCTTCATCGCCACCGTGGGCGCGGTGGCCAGGATCGGCGCCCGACCGGTCCTGGCGGACTGCCTGCCCGACACCCATCTCCTCGACCCGCAGGCCGCGTTGGACGCGGTCGGCCCCGCCACCCGCGCGGTGGTGCCGGTGCACCTGTACGGGCAGATGGCGGAAGTGACCGCCCTGACCGGCCAACTGCCCGACCAGGTACGGGTCGTCGAGGACGCGGCACAGTGCCAGGGCGCCACCCGTGACGGCCGGTCGCCGGGCAGCGGCGGGATCGCGGCCACCAGCTTCTACCCGGGCAAGAACCTGGGCGCCTACGGCGACGCGGGCGCGGTGCTGACCGACGACGAGGAACTGGCCGGCCTGGTGCGCGCGACCGCCAACCACGGCGGCGTCGCCAAGTACCGCCACGACGTACCCGGGTTCAACAGCCGGCTGGACGGGCTGCAAGCCGTCGTCCTGCGGGCGAAACTGGCGCGCCTGGCCGACGGCAACACGGCCCGGCGGGCAGCCGCGGCCCGCTACGACGAACTGCTCGCCGACCTGGCGGCGTCAGGGCGCGTGGTCCTCCCGACGACGGCGGACGGCAACGTCCACGTCTGGCACCTGTACGTCGTCCAGGTCGCCGGCCCGGACCGCGACGACATCGTCGGCAAGCTCAACGCCGAGGGCATCGGCGCGGGAGTGCACTATCCCGCCCCGGTCCACCTCACCCCCGCGTACCGCGGGCTCGGCCACGCCCGGGGTGACTTCCCCAACGCGGAGAAGGCGGCGGACCGCATCCTGTCCCTTCCGCTCTTCCCGCAGATCACCCCCGACCAGCAGCAACGCGTCGTGGACACACTCGCCGACGCACTCGACGGCTGATCGACCCTCGGTTTCTCGAGCCACCCCCCGCTTCATGGATCGGCACAGCACAGCACCGCTGAGAGGTACACATGAACAGATGGAGCAGACGGATCCGGGGCGGGCGCCTCGCCGTCGTAGCAGCATTGATATGGGCGGTGCTCCCGCAGGCGCTGCCGGCTCAGGCAGCGTCCGATCCGTGCGGCACGGCCTCGAACGAGATCGTGTGCGAGAACTCCAAGACGGGCAGCCCCATGTCCGACTGGTACTCGCCCAACTCCTACGGCGGCATCAAGGGGTTCTCCACCAAGGAGAGCGTCCAGGCCGGTGACACCGTCCAGTTCAAGATCCAGTCGCCGGTCACCTACCGCGTGGAGATCTACCGCCTGGGCTGGTACGGCGGCGACGGTGCGCGGCTGATCTCGACGGCGGCCCAGGCGGCCGTGACCTACTCGGCCAACTACACGACCAACCCCGCCAGTTGCACCACCAAGAGCAGCACGGGCCTGGTCGACTGCGGCAACTGGCCCGTGACCGCGTCCTGGACGGTGCCCAGCGACGCCGTGTCCGGCCTGTACATCGCGAACCTGACACAGACCGACGGCGACGGCCTGATGCCGTACCCCTTCGTCGTCCGCAAGGACTCCAGCACCTCCGACATCGTCGTACAGACCAGTGACCAGACCTGGCAGGCGTACAACGACTACGGCGGCCAGGACATGTACGGCGGCGCGGGACCCGCGCCCGACGGCCGTGCCTACGAGGTCAGTTACAACCGGCCGCTGGACATCGGCGGCGACAACGGCATCTACGGCTCCGAGTTCATGATGCTGTCCTGGCTGGAGCGCAACGGCTACGACGTCAGCTATCTGTCCGGCGTGGACGTGTCGACCCACGGTGACACCCTGCTGGAGAACCACCAGGTGTACCTGTCCTCGGGCCATGACGAGTACTGGACGCAGAGCCAGTACGACAACGTCCTCGCGGCCCGGAAGGCAGGCGTCCAGCAGGCCTACTTCAGCGGCAACGAGGTGTTCTGGAAGACCCGGCTCGCCCCGAGCAACGACGGCACGAGCACGGCGAACCGGACCCTGGTCTGCTACAAGATGACCAAGATGGTGCAGGGCAACGGCGTCGCCGACCCCAGCGGCATCTGGACCGGCACCTGGATGGACCCGACCAGCACCCAGTACGGCATGGACTACCAGCCGCCGAACATCCTCACCGGCTCCATGTTCCAGGTGAACGGCTACCGCGCCGACGCGATCACGGTCCCCGGCTCGTACGGCAAGAACCGGATCTGGCGCAACACCTCCATCGCGAACCTCACGTCGAGCCAGACCGCGACCTTCCCGGCCGGCACCCTCGGCTACGAGTGGGACAGCGACATCGTCAACAGCACCAGGCCCGCCGGGGCGATCCACGTGTCGTCCACGACCGTGGACATCGACGACGGCAAGTACCGCCTCGACTGGGGCAACATGTACGGCAACGGCACCGCGACGCACAACCTCGTCGAGTTCCGCGACCAGGACTCCGGGGCCCTGGTGTTCGGGGCGGGCACCGTGCAGTGGTCGTGGGGGCTGACCAACCTCCCGACGTACGACCCCGAGGACGTCGTCGTCACCGAGGACGCCCGGATGCAGCAGGCGACCGTGAACATCCTCGCCGACATGGGCGTCCAGCCGCTGGACCGGCAGAGCAACCTCGTCGCCGCCACGGCCTCCACCGACACCACCGGCCCGGCCATCACGGTGACCAGCCCGGCCTCCGGGGTCACCGTCCCGGCGCTGAAGCCGGTCACCATCAGCGGCACCGCCACCGACTCCGGCGGGGGAGTGGTGGCCCGCACCGAGGTGTCCACCGACGGCGGCACCACCTGGAACGCCGCCACCGGACTGACGTCCTGGACCTACAGCTGGACGCCGACGGCCCCGGGCAGCGCCTCCATCAAGGTCCGCGCGGTCGACGACAGCGTCAACATCGGCTCCGTCACCACCATCCCGCTGACCGTCGGCCCCCAGGCCTGCCCCTGCACCATCTGGCCGGCCACGGCAGTCCCCGGCACGATCAACGCGGGTGACGGCGGTCCGCTGGAACTCGGCGTCAAGATCCGCACCACGGTGGCCGGTTCGATCACCGGCGTCCGCTTCTACAAGTCGCCCGCCAACACCGGCACCCACACCGGCAGCCTGTGGAGCGCCTCCGGCACCCGCCTGGCCACCGGCACCTTCACCAACGAGACGGCCTCCGGCTGGCAGCAGCTGAACTTCGCCACCCCGGTGACCGTCAAGGCCAACACCACCTACGTCGCCTCGTACTTCGCCCCCAACGGCGGATACTCCTACGACGGCGGCTACTTCTCCGGCAGTTCGGCCGGCCTCGCCCCGCTCACCGCGCTCCAGTCCGGCACCGACGGCGGCAACGGCGTCTACCGCTACAGCTCGACCAGCGCCTTCCCGTCCTCGGCGTCCTCGGGCAGCAACTACTGGGTGGACGTGGTGCTGGACACCGCGACGGCCAGTACGACCCCGCCCGTCGTCACCTCGACCTCCCCGACGTCCGGGGCGACCGGCGCGGCGATCACGGCACCGGTGTCGGCCGTCTTCGACCACGCCATCGACGGCGACACCCTGACGTTCACGCTGAAGGACCCGAACGGCAACACCGTGCCGGGCGCCAAGACGCTCCCCGCGTCGAACAAGGCGACCTTCACCCCGTCGACGGAACTCGAACTGCACACCACGTACACCGCCTCGGTCCAGGCCGAGGACCTGTGGGGCAACGCCATGTCGGCCCCGGTGACATGGAGCTTCACCACCAGCTCCACCCCGCCCGCGGTCACCTGCCCCTGCACACTGTGGAACTCCTCCACCGTGCCGGCCAGGACCGCCGTCACCGACGACCCCAACTCCCTCGAACTGGGCACCCGGTTCCAGTCCTCGGCGAGCGGCTGGGTCACCGGCGTCACCTTCTACAAGGGCGCCACCAACACCGGCACCCACACCGGCAGCCTCTGGTCCACCGACGGCACGCTCCTCGCCTCCGGCACCTTCACCACCGAGTCCGCCACCGGCTGGCAGACGATGACGTTCGCCACCCCGGTCGCGATCAGCGCCGACACCGCGTACGTCGTCTCCTACCACGCGCCGAACGGCAACTACGCGGTCGACGGCGGTTACTTCGGCTCCGCCCACAAGTCCTACCCGCTGACCGCCACCGCCGACATCAGTACTGCCCACAACGGGCTCTACCGGTACGGCAGTGATGTGGCCTTCCCCAACGGCTCCTACGGGTCCGCGAACTACTGGGTCGGGCCGATCTTCACCGCCGACGACCCGTCGGCGTCACTGGCGACCGCCACCACCTCGGAGGTGAGCGCCTCCTCGCTGACGCGCACCGCCGACGCGTCGAGTCCCCTCGTCACCACACTGCCCAGCGCCACCAAGGTGGGGTCGGTCAAGGCGACGGTGACCGTCCTGCCGGGTGCGAAGGCCGCAGCCGCCAGGAAGCTCCACGTCAAGGCCGTCCTCTCCTACGACCGGGCCACCCACAAGGTGTCCGTCCATCTGTCCACCCCGCTGCCGGACGGCACGCGGTTCAAGATCACGGTCACGGCCCGGGACAAGAAGAACCACACGGTGAAGTCCCATGTCTGGACCCTGACCAGCAAGACCGTCCGCAAGAAGAACTGACCCACCACAAGAAGAACTGACCGACCACAACCCACCGCCGGTGGGGGCCCCCCCCACCGCCGGGGGCCCCCCCCCCGGGTTTGGCGTAACACCCCAAAAAACCACAAGGTTTTTAAAAACCAGCAAAAAAAAAACCCAAT
>NZ_JBSFMT010000031.1:0-109596 GCF_053599695.1 Streptomyces sp. NPDC000878
TGCAGCGTACGGGCCAGTTGACGCACCCGGTCCGGGTCACCCGGGGTGGGGTCCTTGTCCAGGTCCAGCACATGCCAATCCGCCGGCCGATACCCAGCCATCCCACAACCCCCGTGACACGAACCTCAACGGCAACAGTCGTACGCACACGCGAACTTACTGGACACGGGAGTTCGAGGTGAAGGTGCTACGCGCCGGTGAGCTGGTACTGGTGGACCTCTCGGGTCTCGTACCCGTCGTCGCCGGGCTCGGCGCGACCAGAAGGTCCTCGGAGGGTGATTGTCCGAGACCCCCGATACCGTATGGGCTTTGCCAGCACATCTGTCTCACGGGGAGTCGACTGTGAAGCGCCACGCTCCGCCCATTGCTGCCGTGTTCGTCGCGGCGGCGGCACTTCTGCTGACCGCGTGTGGCGGCAGCGACAGTGAGGGGACATCGAAGGACAACGACAAGGCCGCCGGATCCGATGGCGGGAGCGCAGTGTCCGCGTCGCCCACAGTCTCCAGGTCGGCCTCGGCAACTTCCGCCGGTCGCCCGAAGATCGAACTGTCGTCGGACATCACGCACACCTTTGCTCCCGAGGAAACCGGTGACCCCGTCAAGGACGCCGTCCTCAAGGACAACGCGGAGATGATCCGTGCGCTCGACGCGGCCATCGTCGCCCAGAACCCGCGCCTTCCCGCCCTTGAGTTCTACACGGAGGGGGAGGGAGCGGTGGCTGCCGAGCAGTGGGTGAAGGCATTCGCGGACGCAGGGTGGACGGTTACTGGCACCGTGAATTACTACGATCGCCAGGTCAACGTCAGCAGCGAGGACAGCGCTTCGCTGAGTTACTGCGGGGACGAGGGCAAGGGGTTCAGCAAGGTCATCAAGACCGGAGAGGTCAAGAAGACACCGGTCAGCAAGGACAGCTACGTCGCCTACGGCGTTCAGGTGCGGAAGAACAAGGCCGGCGTCTGGGAAACGGTGAAGGTCACGTCCACCCGTGGAGCCGACAAGTGCCAGCCGTGACGCAGCAGACACCGGAGACGGACGGGTCGAAGAGCACGTACGGCGACCAGTTCTTTGCCGTTGCCACAGCGCAACCTTGGCAGCCTGGCGGAACCACCGGTCCCACCGATACCGTCTAGGTTTTGCCAGCACATCTGTCTCACGGGGGTTCCACTGTGAAGCGCCGCTCTTTGCCCGTTGCTGCCGCGCTCGTCGCGTCCGCGGCCCTGTTGTTGACTGCCTGTGGCGGCGACGACGGCGAGTCCAAGGACAACGACAAGATCGCCGGGGCCGACACCGGGAGCGAGACCTCGGCATCGCCGACGGCATCCGCCTCGGCGTCGGCCGACTCGGCCGACCGGCCGAAGATCGAGCTGCCGTCCGATCTGACGTACACCTTCGAATGGCCCAAGACCGGCGACAAGGACAAGGACGCCGCTCTCAACGACAGCGAGCAGTTCCTCAAGGCCGTGGACATGGCGATCGCCGAGCAGGATCCGTTGCACAAGGCGTACCAGTTCTACTCCGAGGGCGAGGCGGCGGCCGGGAGTGAGAAGTTCATCCAGGCGTTCGTGGACAACAAGAGCCGCATCACCGGCGCCAAGCGGTACTTCGACGCCAAAGTGAACGTCAACAGTGACGGAACCGCCGGCCTCGTCTACTGCGAGGATCAGAGCAAGGCGTACGACAAGAGCCTCACGACCGGCAAGACCAACGTGACCGCGGCGTCGAAGAACAGCTACGTCCTCTACAGCAGCCGACTGCGGGTCAATGAGCAGGGCATTTGGATCACTGAGACGCTGACATCAGAACGGGGGAGTTCCGTATGCCAGCCCTGATACACCGAACATTCGCAGGCCCGGCAGTTGTCGCCTTCACCGCCGGGGCCCTGTTGCTGTGCCCTGCACCGGCGTTCGCCGATTACGGGGACGGAAACACCAACGGCACCGGGACCCAGGTGGCAGGCGGCCAAGACGGCCAGAACCTCACCGCCACCGCCGGAGCCGTCGTCTACGACCGTTCCAAGAACGGGACCGGGGAGTCGGCCGGGCCTGTCACCGCGTCCACCAGCTGGACGCCGCCCGCTTGCTGGTATGCCCCGACGTACTCGCCGGACGAGCTTCAGAAGGTCAAGGAGCCGGTCTGGGAGGCGGAGTCCACGGGGTACGAGTGGGATGCCGAGCAGCGGGAGAAGTACCTGAACAAGGACGATCCCTCGAAGGACTTCAACAAGGACAAGGCCGGCAAGGGCTACTGGTGGGGCTCGTACGTCAACAAGTCCTACCCGCCGGGCTGGGACTCCTGCACCGAGGACTACTTCTGGGTGGACACGGGTGATGCCCCGCCTGCGAACATCCCCAACACGATCACCCCGGAGATCCTCGCCGGACTCGCCTACAACGAGATCCGCGTCCCCTCCACCAAAGTGACCCTCGCCCCCGCCGGCGAAACCAAGGTCAACCTTCCCACCTGGGCCTGGCTGGACGCGGCGCAGTTCAAGCCCGTCTCCGTGACCGCGTCCGTTCCGGTTCTGGGGATGGAGGCCACGACCGTCGCCGAGCCCGTCTCCCTCAGGATCGAGCCCGGTACCGCCGACGCCCAGGTCTACCCCGCGTCCGGTGTGTGCACCTTCGTCAACGGGCGTATCGGGGAGCCGTACGCCGCCGGGAAGGCGAGCCAGACGCCGCCCTGCGGTGTGAAGTACCTGCGCTCCTCCGGCGACGGGTCCTATCCGCTCCGTGCCACCATCACCTGGAAGATCTCCTGGACCGGGACCGGCGTCAACGTTCCCGTGGACCTGCCCGACGGGGAGTTCGGCGCCGAGCAGGCCGTCGTCGTTCAGGAGATCCAGGCCGTCAATCGCTGAGCCACCTCTCTCCATCGGCCCTTGCTGCCCCTCCTACCCGATCCGCACTTCGCCGCCGCGAGGTTCGGTCGGGTGTGGAGGGGTGGCTGTCGTGGACGGCCATCCGGAGTGTGGCGGATTTCAGGGTCAGGGGTTGTTCGAAGCTAGGTAGGCGCGTGTTCTGCTCAGACGGGCCGCAGCGGCACGGAACGTGATGCCGGACGTCTCGGAGCCGAGGGTCACGTCGAAGCGTCCTCCGTCTTGGGCGGTCAGAGCGGTCGTCTTCGCTTCGGAAGCTCCCCAGCCCGTGACCCGGAGATCGGTCACCCCTGTGAAGAACAGGTGGAATTCGAAGGCGTTGAAGTCCTTTCCCCGCCATTCGGGGGGCAGGTTCGCCGGGAAGGCCCTGGTGTCGAAGCCCAGGGTCACCGAGTTCTCCCGTTCGTCGATGTGCACGTAGAAGAGGTCGCACGCGTCGGTCGGGGGTGGGGTGCCGTCGTACAACTCCCCCAGGTATTCGGCAGATGCGAGGAGTTGCGACCACTCAGCGCTCATAGAACGTCTTCTCATCGGTCAGGGGAAGGAAGGTGTGCCGTCGGGCGTCGATCCTGCTCACGAAGAGATGCGGTCCGTTGTCCGATCCGTCGGCCTGGATCTGGAACGCACTGACATGGCTGACGCGCACGGACTCGCTGCAGTCGAATCGGAGCGCCACGCCTCGGCCGTCTGCGGTTACCCGCATGCGGCGCTCCCTGCCCCATGGGGACATCTCTACGCTGCCGACTGATGGCGGGTCCCAGTCGGTGAGGGAGATGTTCTCCAGTGCCAGGAACTGGAGTTGACACTGCACCGTGTCCATCCCCGCATCGGTCCACTCCTGTGGTGCCGAAGCGGGGAAGGAGGGCAGGTCGACACGGAGCGTCAGTGTGGGCCCGCGCCAGTTCAGGTTGATCGATCTGATTCTGACGTCGCTGAGGGCACTGACGTCACTGAGGACATTGACGTCCAGGACATGGCCGTGGAGCCAGTTGAGTGCTTCCGGGTTCACGAGAAGATTCTCGATGGTGAAACATTTCCCCGTGTCCACCGCATCAATGAGGTGAGGACAGTTCACACGCGCATGACGTCGGTGCGTCGCAGGCACAGGGGGAACGTATGAGAAGGGTCCGCGCTGACGAGTACGCGGAGTTCGCGGCGGCGCGTGCGGGGTATCTGTACCGCTCCGCGTGTCTGCTCACCGCCGGGGACACGTATCTCGCGGAGGACCTCGTGCAGGAGACGCTCGGGCGGCTGTACGTCAACTGGGGACGCGTCTCCCGCGCCAGCAACCCGGCGGGGTACGCGCAGACGGTGCTCACCCGTACCTTCCTCGCGCATCAGCGGCGCCGCAGCAGTACCGAGCGGGCCACCGACGTGCTGCCCGAGTTCCCCGCTCCCTCCGCCGGTGGCGATGTGACCATGCGGCTCACCCTTGTCGAGGCGCTCGCCCAACTCCCGCCGAAAGACCGGGCGGTGGTCGTCCTGCGCTATTGGGAGGACCGTTCCATCGAGGAGACCGCGAGCGCGATGAACGTCAGCTCGGCCGCCGTACGCACCCGTTGTGTCCGCGCCCTCGCCCGGCTGCGCGCCCTCCTCGGTGAGGAACTCGGCGAGTACGCGGCCCGCTGAGCGGTAGTTCGCCAAGGTCCGCTCTCCGAGGCCCGCTCTTCCCGAGGCCCCTGACTGCTCCCTCCCCCTTCCGGTACACATTCCCTACACAGCAGAAGTGGTGGTTCGCCATGCCCGTTGAACAACGTGACGACCAGTTCGAGGAGCGGCTCGGCTCCGCCCTGCGCAACGCCGGTGGTGCCTTCGACGCCGATCGTGCCGCCCTCGTCGCCGGTGGCGAGACCCGGGGGCGCAGGCTTCGTATGCGCCGCCGGACCGCTGTCGTCAGCGGTGCCGCCGCGATCGCGCTGGTGGGGGTGGGCGGCGCGCTGGTCGCGCCCTGGGGCGGCGACGGGACCGGGCAGCGCGCCGTGGGGGCCGGCGGGACGACCGTCGGACCTGGTGATGCCACCGGAACCGCCACTCCATCTCCGGTCTCCGGCGCCCAACTGCTCGCCTCCCTCAAGGAGTTGCTTCCCGCGGGCGGTCAGTTCAGCAACGAGTCGGCTCGTGGCACTGACGCCAGGACCGGGCCGTACGCGTACGCCGTGTACGACGACGGGAAGGGCGCCGCCGCGCTCTCCGTCAGCCTCGGCCGGGTCGAGCCGGGGAGCGGGCGGGCCCGGGAGACGACCGAGTGCCCCGACAAGACGCTGACCCCGTACGACGACTGTGTGTCGAGCACGCTGTCCGGTGGCGCGGTGCTCAGGATCCTCAAGGGGTACGAGTATCCGGACCGCCGCGTGGACACCAAGCTGTGGACGGCCGACCTCGTCACGCCCGAAGGGGAGCATGTGTCGGTGATGGAGTGGAACGCCGCCGCCGAGAAGGACGCGCCCATCAGCCGGGACGAACCTCCGCTGGACAGCGCGCAGTTGAAGACCCTGGTCACCGATCCGGCGTGGCTCAGGGCCGTCAACGCCATCCCGAAGTCGACCGAGGTCGAGACCTCGCCGACGCCCACCACGCCTCCGGCGGCCGAGGGCGGCGCCATCCTGACGACGCTCACCGGTCTGCTCCCCGCCGGCCTCGACGTGGTCTCCAAGGGCGGCCAGGAAGCCGAGTACGGGTACGTCGTGGTCGACGACGGCAAGGGCAAGAGCTTCGTCCAGATCAATGTGCAGCCCGATATGTCGGACGTCGAGGACCAGCTCTTCGGCCCCGACCGGAACCCCGAGACCCTGCCCGACGGGACGAAGGTCGTCGTCAAGCAGGGCATCGGCGACGACAAGGGGCTCGGGCTCATCATGCGGACCGCCGACACCATCCGGACCGACGGTATGCGGGTGGTCGTCATGGCCTTCAACTCCGGCAGCCAGAACACCGGCCCGACCCGTGCCACACCCGCCCTGACCCTCGACCAGCTCAAGGCGATCGCCACCAGCCCGAAGTGGCGCGAGCTGGTGCCGAGCACCGACTGAGAACCGACCTAGGGTCAGAAGAACTCCGACCACGGCTGGTCCCAGATCTGCTTCACGCACAGCACCAGGAACAGCAGACCCGCGACCGCCAGCATCGTGTTGCTGAGCAGCCGGTTGCGCCATTCGGCGGGCGTGCGGGAGGAGTTGAGCAGGACCAGCAGGGTGCCGGCCAGGAAGGGGAGGAAGGCCGCGCCCAGGACGCCGTACAGGATGATCAGCCGGAAGGGCTGGTCCTGGAAGAGCAGGACGATGGGCGGGAAGGTCAGCCACAGCAGGTACGCGCGGAACGGCCACGACCGTTGCCGCGCGCCCGAGGCGACCTCCTCGCCCGTGGTCCGGGTACCGCGGAAGCGTTCCACGAAGTCCGCGAACATCAGGCTCACTCCGTGCCAGACGCCGATCAACGACGTGTAGGAGGTGGCGAAGAAGCCGATCAGGAAGAACTTGGCGGTCGCCGTGCCGTACTTGTCCTCCAGGATGTCGCTCAGCTGGATCAGGCCCTTGTCGCCGCTCGCGATCGCCACGTTCGCCGAATGCAGCAACTCCGCGCCCACGAACAGCATCGAGACGACGAAGATGCCCGTCGTCGCGTACGCGACCCGGTTGTCGAAGCGCATCACCTTCATCCAGCCCGTGTTCGTCCAGCCCTTCGCGTTGACCCAATAGCCGTACGCCGCAAGGGTGATGGTGCCGCCCACGCCGCCGATCAGGCCCAGCGTGTTGAGGACCGAGTCCTTCTCGTCGGGGAGCACCGGCAGCAGGCCCGCGAAGGCGTCCCCGAGGTTCGGGGTGACGCGGATCGCCAGGTAGACCGTGACGACGAACATCACGCCCACCAGCACGGTCATGACCTTCTCGAAGACCTCGTACTTGTTGAACCAGACGAAGACGAGGCCCGACAACCCGCAGGCGATCGCCCACCACTTGAGGTCCATGACGTCCGGGAACAGCGCCTGCAGCGGCAGCGCGCTCGACGACATCGCCGCCGCGCCGTACACGAAGCCCCAGATCACCACGTACGCGACGAAGAAGTACGTCGTCCAGCGGCCGAGGCTCGCCCAGCCGTCGAAGAGGGTGCGGCCGGTGGAGAGGTGCCAGCGGCCCGCCGCCTCGGCGAGGGAGATCTTCACCAGACAGCCGAGTACGGCGGCCCACAGGAGCGTGTAGCCGAAGTTGCTGCCCGCGATGAGCGTCGCCACCAGGTCGCCGGCGCCGACGCCTGTCGCGGCGACCACGATTCCCGGGCCGATGTACTTCCAACTGGACTTGCGGGGACCGGATTCGGGGCCTGGGGTGACGCCTGTGGCCCCTGCTTCCGTGGTGTTTCCGGAGTTTCCTGTGGTGTCCGCCATGTACGTCAAGAAAGCGCAAAGGGGCTGGTCGCACAAGAGGGCGTTCCGGAGCCGGAGGGTGGACAGCCGGGGCATCCGGCGTCCGGAACTGGGACCTGCGGGACGCTACGGCTGTCGCCGACCACAGCCGTCGGACCCGCAGGTGCCGAGCTCGAACCAGACGGTCTTGCCCGGCCCGTCCTGGTGGCAGCCCCAGCGCCTCGCGAGCGCGTCCACCAGGAACATCCCCCGGCCGCTCTCCGCGGCGCCCGCGTGCCGGACGCGCGGAGTACGGCGGCCGGTGTCGGTGACCTCGCAGCGCAGGATGCCGTGTGCGGCCGTCAGGGTGAGCCGGAACCGGCTCGCGGCGTGCAGCACGGCGTTGGTGACCAGCTCGCTGACGAGCAGTTCCGCGACGTCGACGAGGTCGTCCCGGCCCGTCGGATCGTCCCGGTCGTCCCGGTTCTCCCGGTCGGTCAGGTCGTCGCGGTCGGTCAGGCCCCACTCCTCCAACTGCCTGCGCACCTCCGCCCGGGCCTCGCGGGCCGCGGTGGGGCGCGGGTCGTACTCGACGCTCAGATGGCCTGCCCCCAGCGGGGGTTGGGGGTACGAGCCATACCGAGGGACGGGATCCGGGACGTGTCCCCCGGAGCCCCCGGAGAGTTGCAGCATGCCTTCAGCATCGCCTCCACGGGCGCCCCCGCGCGCGGGTAGAAATACCTGTTTCCGGCTCCCCCGGTCCCCCACTGCCCCCGTACGCACCATCAACGAAGCGGTCTCAACGGTGCACGGTTTCAACCGTGCGGTCTCAACGATGTGTTGTCACCCAGGCCGCGATCTGGGTGCGGTTGCTGAGGCCCAGTTTGCCGAGGATGCGTTCCACGTGGCCCTCGGCGGTGCGGCGGGCGATCACCAGCCGGTCTGCGATCTGCTGGTTGGCCAGGCCCTCGGCGATGAGTGCGGCGACCTCGGTCTCCCGGCGGGTGAGACGCGTACCTCGGTCGCTCAAGCCGTGAGGACTGGACGACGACGGCGGTGGTTCGGATCTCCCGTCCCCCGAATCCTCCTCCCTCAGCGCGTACTTGACGATCCCCGTGAGCCCGAAGCGCTCTCCCCGCCGGTACGCCCGCTCGTACGCCCGTCGCCCGAGACCCTCGCGCGCCCCGGTCCCGGCGTCCTGCCGTACGGAGTCGGACGGGGTGGACCGTACGCGGTCGGCGGCGCCCAGCAGGACGGCGGCGCGTTCGTGGGCGTGGTGGTGGGCGGTCGCGGTCAGGGCGAGCAGGTCGAGGGCGGGGGCGATGCCGAGGACGTCGTGCAGGGTGTGCGCGACGCTCAGGGCCTCGCGGGCGGGCGGTTCGGCCCGGCGCCAGTCCTCGCGGAGGGCGTGGGCGTGGGCGAGCGCGCGCAGGGCGTACGAACGCACCCACTGCTCGCCGTGCTCCCCGCACACCCGCAGGACGTTCTCGCAGAGGGCGACCGCCCGGTCCGCCTCGCCCAAGGCCGCGAGCGCACAGGCGAGTTGGACGCGTTCGAGCCCAATGAGGGCGGTATGACCGCCGGGTACGGGTCCCCGCGCCACGGCGTCCTCGAAGTGCCGCAGGGCAGCGGCCGGTTCACCGCCGAGCAGCAGGCCGACCCCTACGGCGTACCCGGCGTGCGCGGCCTCGGCGGCGTCACCTAGGCGTCGGGCGAGGGCTCGCGCCTCCTCGGCGCGCCGCCGTCCCCGGGCGAGTTCCTCGGGCGGGCCGGAGAGCAGCCCCAGCAGTCCGGCGGCCCACAGCGCGCGGGCCCGTTCCCGGCTCGGCTCGGGGTTCGCTTCGAGGGCGCGGTCGAGCCAGTACCGGCCTTCACCGGGTACGCCGGACGCGTACCAGTGGAACCAGAGGGCGCCGGCGAGACGGAGGGCGGCGCGGGGGTCGTCGGGGGCTCCCCCGCCCGCCCTGATCTCCGTACCGGGGCTTTCGGGGCTTCCGAGCCGTCCGAAGCCTCCGGAGCTGAAGTCCAACTCACCACGGAGGCTGGCCCGATCGACACCGAGGCCGGGGCGGCGGCCTTCGGAGCCCCCTCCGCCGGCCCTGACCTCTACTCCGGGGCCTCCAGAGCTGCCGGGGCTCCCGGGGCTTCCGGAGCCGCCAAGGCTGAAGTCCAGCGCAGCCCGGAGGTTGGCCCGGTCGGCGCGGAGGCGGGCGGCCAGCTGTCGCTGGTCGGGGCCGAACCAGGCCTGTTCGTACGCCGTCGCCCGGGTCCCGGTCCAGTCGCGGTGCCTGCGCCGGGCGGCCCGTTCCGCTCCGGGCCGCTGCCTCAACCGGTCGAGGCCGTACCGCCGGAGGGTGTCGAGCAGCCGGTACCGTACGCCGCCGTCCGGGTCGGTCTCCCGGCTCAGTACGGACTTGCCGACCAGCCCGGTCACGGCTTCCAGGACGTCGTCGGCGCCCTCCCCGCACACGGCCTCCGCCGTCTCCAGGTCGAAGTCTCCGGCCAGCACCGACGCCCGCGCCCACACCAACCGCTCTTCCGGCGTGCACAGTTGGTGGCTCCGGTCGATCGTCGCGCGCAGGGTGCCGTGGCGGTCACCACGACGACTGGCTTGCTCGTCATCGATGCGGGTCTGCAGGCCGGTGATGTCCTGGTCGCCGAGTTCGCCCATGCGGGCCGCCGCGAGTTCGATCGCCAGGGGGAGGCCGTCGAGGCGGTGGCAGAGGCGGGCCACGGCCGTGCGGTTGGCGGGGGTGAGGGTGAAGCCCGGGAGTACCGCGGCGGCCCGGTCGGCGAAGAGGGCGAGGGCCGGGTGGCGGTGGGCCGCGGAGAGGTCGCCGTCCGGGTCCGGGAGCGGCAACGGGCGTACGTCCAGCAGGTGTTCCTCCGTCAGGCCCAGACGGTGCCGGCTGGTGGCGAGGACACGTACGCCCGTGGTGCGGTGCAGGAGTGCGCCGGCGAGTTCGGCGCAGGCCCGGTGCAGGTGCTCGCAGTTGTCGAGGACCAGGAGGAGACGGCGGGTGCTCAGCCGGTCGGCGAGGGCGTCCAGCTGACGGTGCCCGGCGTGGCCGTGCAGACCCAGCGCGTCGGCGACCGCCCGCGGTACGAGGTCCGGGTCGTCGAGGTCGGCGAGGTGGGCGAAACGGACGCCGTCCGGGAAGGCACGGGCCACGCGGGTCGCGACACGTACGGCGAGGCGGGTCTTGCCGACGCCGCCCGGGCCGGTCAGCGTGACCAGCCGGGCCTTGGCCAACAGCGCGCGGACTTCGGCCTGTTCGTCGCGGCGGTCGACGAAGCTGGTGGTCTCCGACACCGGCGGTTCGGCTGGTGTCCGCCCGGCCGGTGAGCGGCAGTCCGTTCGTGGCGCTGATCCGCCCATGATCGGTACCTTCCAACAGCTCCCCGCGGATACACACACGCGGTCACACACACGTGTGCACTTGCCGAGGAGCCGGGACGGGCGGCGCGGGCACGCGTATCCTGCGCGCCGCCGACACGCGACCTCCTTGCCAGCGGCCCTTTCCGGCCCGTACGGCCGGCCCGTTCACGCCATCGCCCTTTAGGCGCTCTTGACCTGCTCATGCCATAGCCGCACCATGAGCGCCACACCCGCACCAGTCCGTCGCACCGGAGAACCACCCCCCGCTCCACTCCCAGCTTCCGGAGATCCCGGAACTACCGGAGAAATCAGGAGACTTCATGCGACTTCGCATACGAGGCTCAGGCGCCCGCAGCGGCAGACGATCCGCCGCTGTCGTCGGCCTGCTGTCCCTCGCGCTCGCCGTCGGCGTCACCTCCACGACACCCGACGCCACCGCGACCAGCGCCAAGCGTCCGGCCGCCTCGGCGGACGACATCCGCCAGTACGAGATCAACTTCGCGAACTCCACGTCCGACGTCCGCACCGACATCATGGCGTCGGGCGTGACCGTGGACGAGGCCGACGAGGAGACCATCGTGGTCTCCGGTCGCGCCGACCAGGCCAAGAAGCTGGCCCAACGCGGTTACGAGATCACCCTGTTGGGCTCGGCCCCGGACCGCTCCAGCAGCGCCGACGACGTACGGCTGCTCGACTTCCCCACGGCCGACTCCCGCTATCACAACTACGCGGAGATGACGACGGAGATCAACTCCCTCGTCTCGGCCAACTCCTCCATCGCCAGCCAGCGGGTCATCGGTACGTCGTACTCGGGCCGGAACATCGTCGCCATCAAGCTCAGCGACAACGTCGGCACCGACGAGGCCGAGCCGGAGGTGCTGTTCACCCACCACCAGCACGCCCGTGAGCACCTCACCGTCGAGATGGCGCTCTACCTGCTGCGCAACCTGACCTCCACCTACGCCACCGACTCCCGGGTCAAGGCCATGCTCGACTCCCGGGAGATCTGGATCGTCCCGGACCTCAACCCGGACGGCGGCGAGTACGACATCGCGACCGGCTCGTACCGCTCGTGGCGCAAGAACCGGCAGCCCAACTCCGGTTCGTCGTACGTCGGTACGGACATGAACCGCAACTGGAACTACCAGTGGGGCTGCTGCGGCGGCTCCTCCGGGTCGACGTCCTCGGAGACCTACAGGGGTACGGCCCCCGAGTCCGCGCCCGAGGTCAAGGTGGTCGCCAACTTCGTCCGCAGCCGGGTCGTCGGCGGCGTCCAGCAGATCAAGACGGGCATCGACTTCCACACGTACAGCGAGCTGGTGCTGTGGCCCTTCGGGTACACGACCGCCAACACCACGACGGGGATGACCCAGGACGACCGGGACGCGTTCGCGACGGTCGGCGGCAAGATGGCGGCGAGCAACGGGTACACGCCGGAGCAGTCCAGCGACCTGTACATCACCGACGGGTCGATCGACGACTACCTCTGGGGCAGTCAGAAGATCTTCGCGTACACGTTCGAGATGTATCCGACGTCCAGCTCGGGGGGTGGGTTCTATCCGCCCGATGAGGTGATCGACCGGGAGACGGCTCGTAACCGGGATGCGGTGTTGCAGCTGCTGGAGAACTCGGACTGCATGTACCGGTCCATCGGTAAGCAGGCTCAGTACTGCTCGTGAGGGGTGTCTGAGGTAGTGGGGAGCTGCGGGCCGGCTGTGGCTGGTCGCGCAGTTCCCCGCGCCCCTTAGGGGGCGCTCTCCTCGACCTCTTTCTCGTCTTCGAAGTAGGTGTCCAGGACCTTGTCCAGGTCCGTTTCCCACTCCGCGTGCTGAGACTTCGCCTTCGCTTCGATCTCGACCGGGTACCAGCGGCGGTCCGGGGTGTGGACCGTCACCGTGAACCGCTTGCCGAAGCGGGACGTCTCCGTCTCCACGGCGCCGATCTCGTCCCAGCGGAACTCGCACTCCTGGTCGTCCAGGGAGAGCCGTACGCCGCTGTGGTCGGCGATGATCTTCGCCCGGCGGTCGGACGCCTCGAAGACGGGGCCCTCGGCCTCCGGGGTCTCCGTCTCGACCTCAGAGGTCTCGGTCTCGGCATCAGAGGTCTCGGGGGTCTCCGAGTCCTCGGGGGCCTCCGCCTCCGAGGTGGTCTCCTCCACCGGGTCCGGGGTCCCGTCCTCCGGCTCCGCCGGCACGGGTGAAGTGAGCCCGGGGATGGCCGCCGGGTCGACCGCGGCGGTTTCCAGGGGCTTGCTGCTCGAACCTATGCGCTGCTCCACAGGCGGAAGTATGGCGGACATTGCTGTGTCATGGGACAGCAGGGGCCCGAGAGATCCGAAGAAGACCAGAAGAGATCGCCCGTCCCCCACCAATCCGTTCACTCGTCCATGAAGACGATCTTCCGCCTCGGTGCCGCCGCGCCCGCCGCCGTGGTCGTCGCCGAGCGGCCCGCCGGTACCGCGCGCTCCCGGCCCCAGGCCCTGATCTCCTCGATCTGCTCGGGGTTCACCCTGCTCAGCGGAACCGTGTTGGCGAAGGTGTCCAGCAGGAACGACGGCTTCAGCCGGTCGGCACCGCCCGTACGGAACGCCTCCTCGCCCACGTCGTGCAGCGTGGACTCGATGTCGGAGCCCGCGAAGCCCTCGGAGAGGTCGACCAGCCGGTCCACCTGTTCAGGGCCGGGGTCCATCTTGAGGTAGCGGCGGTAGTACATCTCGATGATCTCCTTGCGGTCCTGGCTGTCGGGCAGGTCCACGAAGAACAGCTCGTCGAAGCGGCCCTTGCGCAGCAGCTCGGGCGGCAGACTGCGCACGTCGTTCGCGGTGGCCACGACGAACGCCCTCGACCGCGACTCCTGGAGCCAGAACAGGAACTGCCCGATGATCCGCTGCGGTACGCCGGACATGTCGTCCTTGCCCGCCAGGCCCTTCTCGATCTCGTCGATCCACAGGATGCACGGCGCCACCCGGTCCGCCATCGCCAGCGCCTCCCGGAACCGGCCCTCGGACTCTCCCAGGTACTTGCCGTGGATGCTCGCCATGTCGAGCCGGTAGAGCGGGAGCTGCCACTCGTGCGCGATGGCCTTCGCGGAGAGCGACTTCCCACAGCCGGGTACGCCCACCAGCAGCACGCCCCTCGGGGGCCGCAGCGCCGTCTCCCTCAGGTCGGCGTGCATCATGTCGTGCTTCCGCTTCAGCCACTCGCGCAGGCTGCTCAGGCCGCCGACGGTGTAGTCGCCCTCCCTGAGCTGGACGCGTTCGAGTCCGGTGAGGTTGCTGAAGATGCGGTCCTTGGCCTGGGCGAGGCCGAGGACGTCCGCCTTCTGGATCGAGCCCTTCGCCGCGATGGTCGCCATCAGGTTGATGCACTCGGCCTCGGTGACCCCGCTGAGGAACTCGGCGGCGCGCCGGGCGTCGTCCTCGTCCCACTCGATCGGGATGACGCCGTTGTGGTCGCCGAGGAAGCCGGCGAGGGTGCCGTACATCTCGTCGGTGTCCGGCAGGTCCAGGTGCAGGCTCATGCCGAGCCGTTGCAGGCCGCTCCAGATCGGGGCGTCGGTGACCAGGACGATGCTGCCGCTGTTGTTGTCGGCGAGGCGGGCGAGTTCGGCGATGTGGCGGGTGACCGGGGTGTCGTCCTCCAGGTGGTCGGGGTCGACCAGGATGACGGTGGCGTTGGCTCTGCCGCTGAACTGGGTCGCGGCGAAGTCCATGGCTCCCGTGAGGGAGCGGTCGTCCTGTACGGGGGTGTTGGTGCGGAGGTCTCTGAGGCCTGTTGCTCTGGTGTAGATCCAGAAGGGCATGCTGCTGCGGCGGGGTTGGAGGGCTGCGTCTCGGAGGAGGCGTAGGGCTCGTTGTTGTTCGATGGTGCGCATGCCGATTACTGGGACGCGGGCGGAGATGTAGCTGTCTAGGTGGTCGAGGCTTTCTGAGTAGTTCGACATGCGGGCCTTCGGTTCGCCTTCGGTTCGGGGTGCGTTGGGTTGTTCGGCGGGTGCCGGCCGGTGGGGGCTTGTCGCGCAGTTCCCCGCGCCCCTAGGTGTCAGTGATCACCCGGCGCTTTGGACGTTCCTGTCCCTGTGGCTGAGCCCATGGGTCCGCCACCGGTACCGAACTCGCCACCGTGAGCGGGTTGTCGCGGAACGTCCGTCTGCGCTGCTCCACCCACCTCTGGTCCGTGCCGTTCGCCGCCGCCAACTCATCCAGTTGACGTTCCAACTGGCGTTGCAGGTCGGTGATCTGGGCCTCGACCAGTTCGGTGAAGCGGGTTCGGGTGGACTCGGGGAGGCCGGGGTGGCCCGCGACCGCCCGCACCGTGGAGAGCCCCGTCCTCGCCTGGGCCAGGGCTCGGCCCACCGAGAACTCGTCCGAGGCCGCGAGGAGGGCCTCGGTGAGCCGGTTGGCCCAGGCGGTGAGGCGGGCGTCGAGGGCCGTGCCGAGGTGACCGGCGAGGCGGGTCCAGGTCTCGCCCGGGAAGTCCTCCTGGTCGAGGGGAGGAAGCGCCTCCGGGGACACGTCCTCCTCGGCGGACCAGCGGCGCAGGAAGTCCACCCAGGTCTCGTACGGGCCGCCGTGACCCCAGTACGTGGTCACACCGTGCCGCCCGGTCTGCGGACGACGGTCTCGCCGGGTGGCAGGGGCTCCCAGTCGGGCAGGCCCTCGACGACCTTGCGGACGCGGCTGGTCGCCCGTTCTCCGGCGGGCTTGCGGGTGGCGCCCCAGGGGGAGGCTCCGGCGGACGACCACTGCGGGTCCCCGGGGGGCCTGCGGGGCGCGGGCGGGGTGCTCATGACGCGGAGTCCTCCTGGGCGGTCGTGGCTGAGCCGGAGACGGTGCGGCCCTCGAACGGGGAGGCGCCCTGGGTCGCCGTGCGCAGCGACTGGATCAGCTCCCGGCACTGCGGTTCCACCGCGTCGGCGGTGCGCAACTTGGCGTTCCAGTCGGTGAGTTCGGCGGAGGCCGCGCGCAGATTGTGCACGGACTCCTGTTTCGCCGCCTCCAGGATCCGGCGGGCGTTGTCCTGGTGGCGGCGGGCGGCCTGGGCGCCGTTGTTCAGGATGAGCCCCCAGACTCCGCCGACGAGGATCGCGATCACCAGCGCGGCCGGGAACGAGAACATCCCGATGACCACCAGGATGCCCAGCACGGTGAGTCCGAGCGGGGTCGCCTTCTTGGCCCACGGGTAGGCGAACCGGTCGATGAAGGGCCGGGTGTAGTGGTCCCAGTGGGCCGTCAACGACTGTTCCAGGTCCGCCAGTTGCTGGGTGAACGAGCCGACCCAGGGCGGGAGGTGGAAGGTCTGGGCCGCGACCGTGTACGCCGTACCGAACTGTGCCTGTACGTCCGGGGGTACGGCTGCCCGGTAGTCGCGGGTGAAACCGGCGTGCGCCTGGAGGAACCACTCCTGGCAGGCGGCGACCGACAGCCGCTGGGTGGCGGGCGAGGTGCCGATGGCCGCCGGGTTGAGGGCGGCGGTCGTCTGCACGGTCAGGTAGTCGAGGGTCTCCTCGTACGAGGCCGAGTCCGCGTCCGCCGTTCTGCGGGCCGCGTCCAGGTCGCCGCCGTGGTCGATGACCGCGTGGTTGAAGGCGAGGTCGCGGCGGAGCGGCAGTTCCTCGTTGTCGTACTCGGAGACCAGCCGGTCCAGGATGTCGTCGACGGCGTCCTCCAGCCGCTGCGAGGGCTGGAACTCGCGGTCCATGATGGCCCGGTACTTGTCCAGCACGACCTGGTGGGCACGGGCCCGGCCGAGCACCGCGTCCAACTGCGGCCACTGCGGGGACACTTGGGCCAGGCGCAGGAACTCCGCCGAGGCCGAGGGCTGGGCGAGGGAGTCGATCTCGTCGCGCCAGCGGGTGATCTGGCGCTGCTGGGCCTGGTCGTCGCCCATCAGCTGCTCGCGCCAGCCGTGCAGCGTGTCGTCGAGGAGTTCGCGCCCGGCGGGTCCGAACGCGCCCTGGGCTATGGACTCCAGGATGACCGCGAACTCACGGCCGAGTGCCGCCGGGTCCTGGGCGAGGAGGTAGTGGCGCAGCCAGCGTACGGCCGCCTGGGCGCGTTCCTGGCGGCGCAGCACCAGGGCGAAGAAGAGGGAGGTCCGGTCCGGGGAGCGCCGGAATGCCTCCTCGACCGCCTTCTCGCACAGCGACCTGTCGTCGGCCGACCAGGAGGCGAGGGCCACCAGGGCGGGCGCGAGCCAGTAGCGGGGCGTCTGGAGCATCAACTGGTCGCCCACAGCACGGACGTTGTCCTCGGAGACCAGGCCCAGGTCGAAGGCCTGGAGCATGCCGACGGCGGTGCGCCGTACCGTCTTGTGGTGGCCGAACTCGTGGTCCACCTGGTCCTGGATCACCCCGACCCGGGTCTCGGCGCGCTGGACGTTGGCCGTGAGCTGGGCGGTCTGCACGAAGGCGAGGAACTCGTCGCGCAGTTGCTGGAGTTCGGTGCGGGTCTGCTGCTGGTTGGCCTCGACGGCCGAGACCTGGCCGGACACCGAGCCGACCTGCTCACTGAGCCGGACCACGAGGTTGCTGACCTGCTGCACCTTCTGATGCAGTGCGTAGTCCACCTCGGACATTCGTTTCTCCGATCACATGGCTGGCGCATGGCTATGGCGTTGGGAGGGGGTGCGGGTGGGGGGTGAGAGTGAGGGTGTGGGGGGCGCGGTCGATCGGGGTGGTGTCAGGGACGTACGACCGTGCCGTCGTCCAGGACCGGCAGGAGCAGGCCGCCGGAGTAGACCTCGACGAAGGCGTAGCCGCCCGAGCGCACCAGCATCCGGGCGCCCGAGAACGGGTCGGGCACCTGGTCGGACGGGGCGAAGTGGCGGACGATCACCTGGAAGAGGTCCAACTGGTGATCGACGTAGGGCGGGCCCAGGTAGCAGCGGGCGAGGAAGCCCAGCGGGATCTCGCCGTAGTTCGCCCGGTACTCCTCGCCGATCCACTCGGCCAGTTGCCGGCGCGTCTGTTCGTCCAGGCCCGCGTCCAGCCGGCCGACCGCGTCGCGCAGCGCCTGCGGACGCGGGGCGAGCCGCTCCCGGCGCAGGGGTGCGGCGGGCGCCGGTCCTGATGTGCCGACGGTTCGGCGGGATCCGGCGGTGCTGCCCGCCCCGGCCGTGCCCTGGTCCGTACGGCGCAGCGCGTCCGACGACGTGGTCTTCGGCGCGACGGCACCGCCGCCCGGCTGAACGACGCGCCGAGGCCGCTCCAAGTGGCCCATGTGTCCCCCGACTTGAGTTGACTTGCGAGAAGCGTGAAGCGTGAAGCGAGGTGCGTGAAACGAGATGCGTGAAACGGGATGGTGCTGCGACCGGGTGCAGGAAGTTGATGCGAGCGAGTGAAGACTAGTGACGTTGAGTCAATAGTGCGACCGAAGCGGCCACTTGGCACCCTGATATGTGGTCCCGGACCCGAACTCGCCCCGTTCCCGACCCGTTCCCGCCCGGTTCTCCCACGACTTCGCCCAGGTTGCGGCCGGGCGCGGCTGACAGACTTCCCGTCATGGGGTCGATCCACACGTTCATGGCGGGCATCAACGACTATCCGCCCGACATCGCCACGCCGCTCAGGGGCTGTCTCAACGACATCGCCGAGGCCCACCGGCTGGTGACCTCCCGCACCGGGGGCGGCGCCCGGGTGCGGACCGCGCTGAACGGCGCCGCGACGGTGGCGGCGGTCGAGGACGGCATCCGTACGTTCCTGGGCGCGGCCGGGCCCGGTGACACCGCCCTGTTCTGGTTCTCCGGGCACGGTACCCGCCAACTCGCCTCGGGCTCCGACCTGTTGATCGAGGCGACGGGGTGGAACCAGGCGCTGGTCTGCGCGGACGGGCCGCTCCCGGACAAGCGGCTGGGCGCGCTGCTCGCCGAGGTCGCGGCACGCGGGGCGGATGTCGTCGCGGTCATCGACTGCTGCTACTCCGGCGGCGCCGACCGGGAGAGCCAGCTGGCCGGGGCGACGGCACGGTTCGCACCGCCCCGGCCCGGCTGGCGGCAGCCGGCGACTGGACGGGAGGTGGCTGTTCCCCAAGGGCCCCCGCGACACCTGCTGTTGGCGGCCAGCCGCCTCGACCAGCTGTCGTACGAGGACCACTTCGGCGGCCGACGGCACGGGGCGTTCACGTACGCCCTGCTGGGCGCGGCGCGCGCGGCCGGGCCCGACGCGACCTACCGGGAGCTGCTGGCCGCTGCTGACGCACGGGTGCAGCGCACCGGGATCCAGCAGCGGCCGGTGCTGTCGCCGGAGACGCCGGGCGGCCCGGCCGACCTGCCGTTCCTGGGCGAGGTCACACGGGGTGCCGCCCCGGGGGCCACCGGCGAGCATCTGCTGCGGTTCGCGGCGGACGGCTGGGAGGTGGACTGCGGCACCGGACACGGGCTGCGGGACGGGGCGGGCGCCGAGGGCACGGAGTTCGGCGTGGTCGGTGGCCGGGCCGAGGGTGCGGGGGTCGGCATCGTCGGAGACCGGGCCGAAGGTACGGGGATCGGCATCGTCGGAGACCGGGCCGAAGCTACGGCGAGGCTCGTGCGCGCCCGGCTCGTCCACACCGACCGCACGCTCGTGGACCCGCTCGGCTGGTCCCCCGACCCCGAGCGCGTGTACCCGGTCACCCCGACCGCCCTCGCCACCCCGCCCGCCACACTGACCGTCGACGAGGACCCCGCCCGCCCCGGGGCCGCCGCGCTCCTCCGGGCGACCGTCGCCTCGTACGGTCCCGGCGGCGGCCCCGCGCCCCTCGTACGGGTGGTCAACTCGCCCGAAGAGTACGGCGATCCGCACTTCCGGCTGGTCGTACGCGGGGACACGGTACGCGTACTCGGCCGGGACGGCACGGAGTTCGTGGCGCCCCTGCCGTTCCGCGGGGGGACGACCGGTGACCCTCGGCGGATCGTGGACTGCCTCTCCCACCTCACCCGCTGGTTCCGGCTCCGGGATCTCACCTCCAGGCCCTCCCTGCTCGACAACCTGGTCCAGGTGGAGGTCGTCCCGTGGGGCGACATCGACGGGCCGGCTCTCGTGCCGGACGGCAGCGGCGAGATCGTCCGCTCGTACGCCCCCGAGGGCGCCCCGGGCCCGCGTGAACCGTGGGTCACGATCCGGCTGCGCAACCGTTCCCCGCAGCGCACCCTGTGGTGCGTGCTCCTCGACCTCACCGACCGCTACGCCTCCGACCCGGTCCTCTTCCCGGGCCACTTCATCGGCCCCGGCCACACCGGGTACGCCCTGGACGGCGACCCCGTACAGCTCTCGCTCCCGGCCGAACGGGCCGTCGTACCCGGGGCGGAGTCCCGTGACTGGCTCAAACTCATCGTGGCGGAGGGGGAGTTGAGCACGACGCCTTTCCAACTGCGGCCGTGGGACCCGTACGAGGAGGCGGGCGCGAGGGAGAGCGGGGCGGGGGCGGACGGCGTGCTGCGGTTCGACGGTCCCCAGACGTCGTACGGTCGGCGCGAGTTGGGTCCCGTGGCCGGGGGCGGCGGGCCGGGACGCTGGGCGACCCGGACGATCGCCCTGCGGACGGTCGTACCGCCCCCGCTGCCCGCGCCCTCCCGGGCTCACCGGTTCACTGGCCGAGGTGGGTGAAGCCGGCCCAGGCGCTGAGGTCGTCGGGGTCGATGTGCCGGGCCCGTTCGGCGAGACGGGCGGGCAGGCCGGCGGGCAGTTCGCGCTCCGGGTCGAGCATCCAGAGCTGGGCGCGGCGCAGGGCCCTGGCGGGCGGCTCGTTCTCGGTGCGCAGGAAGTGGTGGGTCAGGAACATCAGGACGGAGGTCGCCTCGTCCGGCACCGGCCACAGCGAGCCGACGACCGAGCGCGCACCGGCGACCAGGAAGGCGGTCGCGAGGCTGAACGCCTCGTTGTGCCCGCGCCCCGACACATGACTCCGACACGCGGCGAGCAGAACGAGACCCAGCCGTGAGCCGCCCGCCCCACCGACGGCCTCGGTGAGTTCCTCGGCCGCCAACTCGCCCCCGTGGAGGGAGAGATGGGCGGTCCGGCGGGCGGTACGCGCGATGGAGGCATGGCAGGCCAGATGCAGCACCCCGCCCTGCTCACCCTCCTCCGCCGCCGGGTCGAGGCCGTCCCCCGTCAGCCAGTCGAGAACCTCCTGCGGGGTGCCGAGCCCGTCCGCACCGCCATCGGTCCCGCCGCCCTCACGCCGCCCCAGGAAGCGCCCGCGCGGATAGAAGACCCGCTGTACGGCGTCGGCCTCCTCGCCCGCCCAGTGCAGGTCCCCGGTCGGGTTGCCGACGACGAGCGCGGCCCCGGAGTGCACGGCCTGCGGCCGAGCGGCCACGTCGCACAACAGTCGGGCCGAGGCGGCGTACGAGATCTCCGCCTCCTCCAGCACATAGCGCCGCCGCCCGTCCTCGTCCTCGGCCCAGGCCGCGTGCCAGGGCACCAGCCCGAGCGGCCCCATCGGCACGAACACCAGCCGGGGTACCCGCCCGCTGGCAGTGGCGAACACATCGAGCAAGGGCCGCGCCCCGGCATACCAGGCCCAGCCGCACAACCGATCGAGCCGCCGCCGCAGCGACGGAGTGTCCGGCCGCGCGGCAGAAGCGGCCGACGACCAGCCGGGGACGGGCCCCATCTCCCGCTCGTCGTCCCGGAGTTGATCGGCACGCACATCGGCGGAGTCTCCCGGCACCCGGGCGTACGCCCGCAACGAATCCCCGTCCCCGGCGAGCGACGGGCCACCCGGCCGGACAGCGGCCGACGCCGACCAGCCAGGGCCAGACCCCGCCTCCCCCTCCACGTCCCCGAGTTGATCCGCGCGCACCTCCGACGAGTCACCCGGCACCCGGACATACGCCCCCAGCAGGTCCTCGTCCCCGGTGGCTGACGGAGCGCCCGGCCCGACAGCGAACTCCGCCGCCGGCGACCCGCCGGGTGCGGAACTCATCTCCCCTTCCCCGTCGCGGAGTTGGGCAACGCCTACCTCCGCCGAGCCGCCCGGAACCTGCGGATACGCCCCCAGCGGGCTCCCGTCCCCGGTGAGCGACGGCGGACCCGGCCGGGCGGTGGACGTCGGCGACGACCCGCCAGGGCCAGACCCCACCTCCCCCTCCTCCTCCCGGAGTTGATCCGCGCGCAGCCTCGCCGGCTCGCCCGGTGTTCGGGCGTACGCCCGTAGTGGGTCCGCGTCCTCCGTGAGCGTGGGGAGGGGGATGGAGTGGACGTCTCCCGTGGTGGTGATGACGACTGCGGTGCCGGGGGTGTCAGGGGTGGCCGGGACCAGGTAGACGAGGGCGTCCTTGCGGAGGGTGCGTAGGGCGGTGGCGATCTCCGACGGGGTGGGTGGGTCCAGGAGGCGGTCCTGGAGGGAGTCCGCGCCGGTGAGGGCGGCCAGGACCCGGCGGCGCAGGGCGCTGGGGACGGACAGGGGTTCGCGGAGGGCGGTGAGCGGGTCGGCGGCGTCGGACGCCAGGCCCGCCGCCCGCCACTCCTCGGCCAACGCGCCGTGGCCCGCCGCCACCAGGCGCTCGGGGACCGTGCGGGACGTGGTCGCGGCGTGCAGGAGGAGGCCCCGGCAGGCGTCCAGGGCCTGGACGGCCTCGTCGAAGGCGTTGTCGCGCAGACACCAGCCAGCGACTTCGAGCGCGGTCCCGGTGGCCTCCGCCACCGCCTCCTCGGCGTGTGCGGTGCCGGACTGGACCAGAGCCGCCCAGGCGTGGCCGCGCAGCGCGTCGAGGCCGATCCGGCAGGCAACTCCCTTGTCGTCGCGGCGCAGTTCGCCCCGGGTGCGGTAGGCGCGGCCGAGGGCGAGTCCGGTGGCGGCGTAGAGCCGGTGCTCGGGGCCGCCGGCGGTTCTGAAGGCCTCCTCCAGCAATGTGATGCCCTTGGCGAGGTGGCGGGCGCGTGCCGTGGGGAGGGGAGTCACCCCGGCGAGGACGCAGTGGCCCGTGCCCAGGCAGTGGCCGTAGCGGAGTTTGCTGTCGCTGCCCTCGTCGACCAGTTCGTAGGCCTCCTCCAGCAGTTCCATCGCCTCGGCGAGAGCGGTCGCGTCCTGGGTCCGCCCGGCCCTCGAGAACCGGGTGATGCCGTTGTCGCCGAGCACCCAGGCCCGGTGGTCGCGCGGCAACGAGCGTGCCGCGCGCCGCAGTCGGGCCACCGAGGGGCGGCCGACGAGCGGCGGTGCGGGCGGGGCGCCGAGCTGCTCGGCGAGCCGGTCGCGGGTGGCGCGGGCGTTCTCCAGCATCGTCCAGAGTTCGATACGGGCGGTGTCGTCGGGGTCGAGTTCCGTGTGGGTCGTGGCGAGTACGGCGATGTGCTCGTCGGCGCCCGCGAGGTCCCCGCGCTGGGCGGCGGTCTGGGCGTCGAACCCGGCCTGCTGGGCGGTCATGACCTTGCGCATGTACGGGGTGAGGCGTGGGCTGTCGCGCAGCCGCCGCCACATCCGGCCGGCCGACTCCATGTCGTCGCGCACGCCCGCGGTCTGCCCCCGGTGGGTCATGGCGGCGAACCGGGCCATGTCGATGCCGTGCCCGAGTTCGTCGTCGAGGCCCCGCCCGGCGCCGGCAGCGGTCGCCGTACCTGCGGAACCGGCAGTACCGGCTGAACTGGCAGCCCCGGCAGTACCCGTGGTCCCGGCGGAACCCGTGGGGTCCGCCGCCGGCGCCCCGGCCGCATCCGCCCGCGCGAGATGGTCGAGCACCGCGTCCATGCCCCGCCCGGAACCGGCGAGTTCGTCGCGCAGCCGGGTCTGGGCGACCACGGCGTGGGCCCTGCGCTGCCAGTCCGGATCGTCCTGGCCGTAGGTGAGGACCGTGTCGATCAGTTCCGTCTTCTGCGCCTCGGTGACATGGGTGCCGTGCGGGTCGAGGACCATGCCGTGGGAGAGCAGGTTGAGGGCGAGGTACGCGCGCTCGGCCCGCGATGCGGAGGCGGTGAACTGGTCGTACCCCATGTCGAACGCCTCCCCCAGCCGCCCCGTCCCGCCGAAGCTCCTGAGGATGCCCGGGAAGTCGTCGTCGACGTCGTTGAAGTCCAGGGACCCGTGCCCCTCGTTGAGGCCGTCCAGCATGCCGCGGTAGGCGTCCGCGGCGCCCTCGGCGGTCATCGCCGCCGGGATGTCCGCCGGGTCGGCGGGGGTGAAGCCGTGGTCCGTCTCCAGCGTGTTCCAGGCCCAACTGCCCATCATCTGGGCGATCTTGCGCAGGTCCCCGTCGAAGTTCTCGTCCGCCAGGACCAGCGCGCTCCCCCTGGTGACGTCATGGAGGCGGTCCACGTCCTGGTCCTCCCGGTAGCGGCCCTGCTGGAACACCGCGAGGAACAGGCCGGTGGTGGTGGGCAGTCCGTCGCGTTCGGGCACCCACTCGTCGAGGGCCTTCCGGATCAGCCCGATCGCCCGGTCCTGGCCCGGTCCGTCGCCACGCACGCTCGTCCGCTCGTACAGCATCCGTCCGAAGCTGTCGAGGAACACCGGGACCAGCCGGTCGACGTCCGCCGGGTCGGCCAGCAGCCCGCCCAGCTCCACCTCGGCCGCGGCGGCCTGTGCCTGGTCCTTCCAGTGCCCCCAGATCAGGAACCGTACGAACGCGCTGCGGATCCCGGCCTCCCAGGCCCAGGACGGCTCCTCGCCGGTCGCCCGCCGCGCTTCGAGCAGCGCGTCGCCGAACTCCTCACGAGCCTGCTCCAGTTCGGCCCGGTCGGCGGTGGCCCGGCCGTGCATCATGAGGCCGAGGCCCAGGCTGTAGCGGACGAGCGGCAGATCGCTGGTGGGCAGCGCCGCGTCGAGCACGGCCCGGTAGTGCTTGGCGGCGGCCTCCGCGTCGGCCGGGTCGCCGCCCAACTCCTGCCGCTCCAGGTGGAGATACCCCCGGGCCTCGGACAGATCGGCGGCCTCCTCGCTGCCGGGCTCCAGCACGGCGGCAGCCGCCTCGTGCCGCCGCAGGGCCTCGTCGACGAGTTCGAGACGCTGTGCGCGCGTTCCCTCGAAGCCCAGGTAGCGGTACTTGGCGACCGAGGCGAGGAGTTGCAGGCCTTGCATGCGCACGAGGTCGTGGTCGAGGTCCGGGGAGAGGCTGTCGGGGGACAGTGCGGCCACGCCCGCGTTCAGCAACTCCCAGGCCTCGTCCAGGAGTTCGACTCCGGGCTCGATGTCGAACTGACAGGCCCTGACATGACCGAACATGATCCGCCAGGCCGCCCACTCCCCGGCGTCGCCGGGCGCCTTGAAGGCAAGCGTGAAGGCCTGGACGGCCAGCTCCAGATCCCCGGACTCGCCCCGTTCACCCCCCTCACCCTGTTCATCAGGTTCATCAAGTTCATCAAGTTCATCCGGTTCGTTCACCAACATGTGGAGCCGATAGCTGAGTTCACCGGCCGTCGCGCACAGCTCGGGGGCCTCCGGGGCGTCGGAGGCCGTCGCGGCGATGGCGTCGAGGATCTCCTCGCGACGGGCGCGGAGTTCGTCGACGAAGGCGAGCAGATCGCCGTCATCGTCGTCGGGGTGCGGCTGCGAGGCGTCAACGGTCACGGTTCGAGCTTCCCAGGGTTCCGGAGTTCTCGTGAACGCCTGTTCTCAGGGAGCGAGTTGGACGTAGTACGGCAGCAGGAGGGAGTTGAGCCACTCCCGCCCTTCCAGGGTGCCGAAGTCCATGGCGTCGCCCTCCTCGACACCGACTGCGCCCTCCGGGCAGCGGTCGTCGAACAGCACCACCGTACGGTCGGCCGGTTCCCGCTTCGACGACCACACGAGCCCCTGCGCCCACGGCTCGGTGTGCCGGCGGATCCAGTGCGCCCAGTCCCTGGTGTACGGGTACTCGTGCGACTCGGTGTGCACCAGCCAGGTGTCCTGGTGCACGGCGGCCAGTTCCTGCGCGGACGTCAGCGGCAGCACCCCGATGTCGGCGGTGAGCCGCAGGGTGCTCAGCCGGCGCCCCTCGACCGCACGCCGGGGCAGCAGCCGGGGACCGCCCGACGGGTCGAAGGGCAGCGAGCGCAACAGGGTCTCGCAGACGGCGGCGGCTGCGCTGAGCCCGGCGTACAGATAGCCGTACGGATCACAGGAGGTGGCGTCGAAGCGGCCTCCCCCGTAGAGGCAGTGCGAGGGGATCGGGTTGAACTCGGCGGCGCCGCGATGCGAACCGTGGATGCGGTACAGCGTGGTGCCACGGGCCAGCGTGACCTTGCCGGGGGTGCCGGTGAGCGCCTCGGGCGGCCGGTAGTTGGGCACGGCTCGTCACTTTCCCTGGGGCATGTGTCTAGTCACTCTCCATCAGAAACCGTGCCGTCTCCACGAGTTGGCGGTCCCGCCCGCTGCCGAGCAGCTCGACGGGGCTGGTGCCGCCGAGCCAGGCGTTGGCGGACAGCCACCAGTCGGCGGCGCCCCAGGGGTCGTGGTCGGCGTCGAGCAGCGCGTTGACCTCCAGGACGGGGAGCCAGGGCAGGGTGTCCTCGCTGAACTGGAAGCGGGGGAGGCGTAGTCGGCCCCCGGGACCGCGGAGCCGGATCAGATCGGGCGAGTGGGGCGAGCCGCCGCCTCGCTCGACCTCGTCGGCGTCCAACGCGGGTTCTGCGAGCAGGCGTTCGCGTACGGGGCCGAGGACGGGGCCGACCATGCGGTGGCCGTCGATGAGGAGGACGGCGAGGTCCTCCGCCGCGAAGCCCTGGACGGTCGGCGGCCCACCAGCAGCCTCGTGCACGGCGACGAGCCGAGCGTGCCCGCCCGCCCCGAACTCCTCGGGGAGCGCCTCCCCCAGCAGGCCTGCGGCCCGAGCGGCGCTGAAGTGGCGGGCACGGGTGTTCTGTTGGGGATCGCGTACGACGGTGAGCAGCGCGACCAACCGGGCCCGCAGGTCCTGCCCGAGTCGCCCGGAGACCCGGTCCCAGCGCGCGGCGGCACCGGCCAGGGTGACGTACGAGCCGGTGAACGGGTCGCGCGGTTCCTCCGGCGAAACCCCCATCAGTCCCCCTCCCCCAACCCGGCCAACAACCGCTCCACCAGATCCGCCCGCGCATGCCGCCGTACGACGAAGTGAATCTCCCACTCCGCACCCCGGGCCAGTTCCGCCTCGACGGCGGCCCACAGGGCCCCGAAGCTCTCCAGCGGAGTCAGCCCGCCGCGGCCTGCGCCGAGCAGGGGCAGGCAGACCGAGCGCAGGGGCGGGTCGTACTGGCCTGCTTCCTCGGTGAGTTGGGCGAAGACGCGGGCCACGCCCCGGGTGATGTCGGCGGGCTGGACGTCGTAGTCGTTGCTCTCGGGGCGGGGTACGGCCACGGCGACGTGGTAGATGCGCCGGATGCCCTGCCCGGCCAGCGCGCCCGCCGAGGTGACGGCGACCGTGCCAGGCAGGGCCGCCCGGCCGGGAGCCCCGTGCCGGGCGGCCCATCCCCCGAGCTCGTCGTGGATGCGGTCCTCGACGAGCCCCCCGGTGGCGTCCCTGCGTGCGCCCGCACGGCGCAGGGTCGCGGAGACGGACGACTTGTAGGGCGCGGGCAGCGCGAAGTACGTGTTCGAGGGGGACACGACGATGTCGATGTCCCGCAGCAGATCCACGGAGTGGACGTGCACGGTGACCGGGACGGTACGGCCGTGCACACGGACGTGGAGGGCACGGTGGGCGTCGGGAAGCCGGTCCGCCGGGGCGGCCACAGCCGTCGCCGCAGTCGCCGCCGTCGCCCGGTCCCGCTGCGCGACCTGCACGACCTGCACTATCTGTTCCGCGATCTGCCCGAGGACCATGAACTCGTGGTGTTTGCGGAAGCGTTCGACGCTCACCCCGTACACCTGGGCGGCCCGTCTGCGCCGGTCGGCGGCGGGCCAGTCGCGGGTGCCCTGGGCGAGGCCGAGGCTGTACTCGGCGGCGGTCTGGAGCGTACCGCCGCCCATCCGTGAGACGGCGAGCCGCAGCACCTTCTCCACCGGTCCCCCTGGCAACTCACCGTCTCCCGACGGAGGTTGCGGAAGCTCACGGGCGACCCCGGCGAGCACCGGCACGGCGAGCTCGCGCAGTCTGACGACTCCGGCTCGTCGCACCTTCCGCACCTCCGCGAGGACCGCTCCGTGATCGAGCTGGTGGGGCGGCGGCGACGGCATGACGATCAGCATCGCACCGGCACCGCAGGCCTCACAAGGCTGTTCCGCAGCCCGTTCCGTCCTTCCGCCCTTCCCTTCCATTGCAGCGCACGGGCCGGTCGGGGACGGGTCGCGAACAGGTCGGTTCCAGGGCGCGTGGGGGGCGCCCCGAAACCGACCGGTCCAGAGAGGGACGGGACCGCTATACGAACAGGCTCAGTACGGCCGCCACCGCGAACCCCGCCACCGACAGCACCGTCTCCAGCACGGTCCACGTCTTGAGGGTGTCCCGTTCGCTGATGCCGAAGTACTTGGCGACCATCCAGAAGCCGCCGTCGTTGACGTGCGAGGCGAAGATCGAGCCCGCCGAGATGGACATGATGACGAGGGCGACGAAGGCCTGCGAGTGGTCGCCCTCGCTGAGCAGCGGCGCCACGATGCCCGCCGTCGTCACGATCGCGACCGTCGCCGAGCCCTGGGCGACCCGCAGCACCACGGAGATCAGATAGGCGAGGACGAGCACCGGCAGGCCGACGTCGTTGAAGGTGTCGGAGAGCGCCTGCGCGACCCCGCTGGCCTTGAGGATCGCGCCGAAGATCCCGCCGGCGCCGACGACGAGCAGGATGTTGCCGACCGGCTTGAGGGACGCGGTGGACACCGTCTCCAGGGACTTGCGGGACCAGCCCCGCCGAATGCCCAACAGGTAGTACGCCATGAACAGGGCGAGCGTGAGGGCGACGAACGGGCTGCCGAGGAAGGTGACGACCGACCGGAAGGTGGAGGGGTCGAGCGCGATCGACGAGAACGTGGCGGCGAGGATCAGCACCAGCGGCGTACCGATGATGGCGAGGACCGTGCCGAGCGGTACGGGCGTCTCCTGGGGGGCCACTCCGGCCTCGCGCTGCTCGTCGAGGACCGCCTTCTTGGCCTCGTCGGCGGCCTCCAGCATGTCCTGCGGTACGGGGACGAAGATCCGCTTGCCGATCCACGCCGACCACACCCACGCGGCGACCACGGCGGGCAGTCCGCAGACGACGCCCATGAGGATGACCCAACCGAGGTCCACGTGCAGGAGTCCGGCGGCGGCGACCGGGCCGGGGTGCGGCGGCAGGAAGGCGTGGGTGACGGAGAGACCGGCCAGGAGGGGCAGGCAGTAGAGCAGGATCGACTTGCCGGAGCGCTTGGCGGCGGCGTACACGATCGGTGCGAGGACGAAGATGCCGACGTCGAAGAAGACGGGGATGCCGAAGACGAGGCCGGTGAGGCCCATGGCGAGGGGCTCCCTCTTCTCGCCGAAGAGGTTGAGCAGCCGGGACGCCAACACCTCTGCCCCGCCGCTGACTTCGAGGATCGCGCCGAGCATCGTACCGAGGCCGATGATGATCGCGACGTGGCCGAGGATGCCGCCCATGCCGGACTCGATGACGGAGACGGCGTCGGAGCGCTGGACTGTCCCGAAGAGTTCGGTGACGCTCAGGCCGGCCCCCAGGCCGACGGTTATCGAGACGGCCAGGAGGGCTACGAAGGGTTGGAGGCGGAGCTTGATGATCAGGACGAGGAGCAGGGCTATGCCTAGGGCGGCGACCGTCAGCAGTCCTGCGGTGCCGTCTATGAGGAGGAGCAGGCCGCCGGTGTGGGGTGGGGTTTCGGACATGTGGGGGTCCTCTGTTGTTTAGTTGCATGGCGAATTTGGGCAGGGGGGAGCCCGTTGGTGGCTGGGTGCGGGTTGTTTGTGGCTGGTCGCGCAGTTCCCCGCGCCCCTGAAGGGGCCTGCGGCCCCTTCAGGGCGCGGTGGTGGGACTCAGTTGTCCAGTACTGCCAGTGCGTCGATCTCGATCAGCAGGCCCGCCGGGAGGCCGACGTACACCGTCGTGCGGGCGGCCGGAGGAGCCGTCAGGTCCTGCTCCTCGAAGTACTGGTTGTAGATGCCGTTCATCTCGGCGAAGTGGTCGACGTCCGTGAGGTAGACGCGGATCATCATGACGTCGTTCCAGGTCGCGCCGCCCTCCTCCAGGATCGCCTTGACGTTGGCGAGGGTCTGGAGGGTCTGTTCGCGCAGGGTCGGGCCGGCCGGTGTGGGGGGCTTGCCCTCTTCCGCCGGGAGGAAGCCGACCTGGCCGGCGACCTGGAGGATGTTCCCCTTCTTCACGCCGTGGGAGAACTTGGCGGGCGGGGTGGTGTGGGTCTTCGGGGTGAGGGCGATCTTCTCGGACTTCTCGGTCATCAGGTGGCTTCCTAGGCTCAGGCTGCTGGTGTTCTTCCGGAGTACTCACCGCTGATGGCATCCGCCGTACGGCGCACCAGTGGGAGCAGGGTGAGGAGTTCGTCGGCGGTGACGACGACGTTCGGGGCGGAGACGGACATGGCGGCGACCACGCGGCCGTCGGTGCCACGGATGGGGGCGGCGACGCAGTTGATGGACTCCTCGTGACCACCGAGGTCGGTGGCCCAGCCCTGGTCGCGCACCTTGTCCAACTCCCGCAGGAACGCGGGGGCGTTGGGGGTGGAGCGGGAGGTGTACATGGGGTAGTCGAGCTTGTCGGCGAGGGCGCGCCGCTCGTTCTCCGGCAGGTCGGCGAGCAGCAGCTTGGCGACGGCGGCGACGGTGATGGCGACGGGCTTCCCGATCCGCGAGTACATGCGCACGGGGTAGCGGCTCTCGACCTTGTCGATGTAGAGGACCTCGCCCTCCTCGTGCACGGCGAGGTGGACGGTGTGCCCGCAGATCTCGTTGAGGCGTACGAGGTGGGGGTGGGCGATCTCCCGGACGTCGAGGTTCTCGACGGCTTCCTGGGCGAGCGCGAAGAGGCGGGCGCCGAGGCGGTAGCGCTGGTCGGACTGGCGGTAGACGAGGCCGTGTTCGTGGAGGGTGCGCAGGAGGCGCAGGGCGGTGGACTTGTGGACGCCGAGGCGGTCGGCGACCTGGCCGAGGTCGGCGGGGCCCTCGGCCAGCAACGGCAGGATGCTCAGCGCGCGGTCGACGGTCTGGCTCATGGGGTGGGTACCTCCTCCGGGGCCTGCTCGGCTTGCGTCCAGCCGGGGCCGAGTCGAAGTGTCCCCCACGCCGTGTCGTCGAGGGTGACCAGCCGGTCGGCGTGGTCGCGGGCGGGCGGCGCGGCGAGGTCGCCGGGGGCGGTGAGGACGGCGGCGGCCATGAGGTGGCCGTGCCGGATCCGGTCCCGTACGGGAAGACCCCTGAGGGTGGCGGAGAGGAACCCGGCGGCGAAGGCGTCGCCGGCCCCGACGGCGGCCACGACGTCGACCCGGGGCGCCCGGACGTGGGTGGCGACACGATCGGCGTCCTCCACTCCGTCCAGCGCGTCGGGGTTCTTGTCGAAGGCGACGGCGCCGCCCCTCCCCTGCTTGACGACCACGAGGTCGGGCTCGGGCAGCGCCCCCGCGATACCGCGCGCGCCGCGCAACCCCCACGCGGCCTCCGCCTCGTCGGCGCCCACGAAGACGAGGTCGGCCCGCCGGGCCAGGTCGAGGAGCACCCGGGGACCCTCGGCGTCGGCCCACAGTCCCGGCCGGAAGTTGACGTCGAAGGAGACGAGCGGCCGGCCGGGCCGGGGCTCGGTCAGCTCCCAGAGGAGGTCGAGACAGTCGCCGGACAGCGCCGCCGTGATCCCGGACAGATGCAGGACACGCCCGGCGCGCACCGCCTCCAGGTCCAGGTTCCCGGCGGACATCACGGAGGCCGCCGAGCCGGCCCGGTAGTACGCCACCTCGTGCGCGTCGGTGGCCCGGTCCCCCGCCGTACGGAAGTACACGCCTGTCGGACGCGCCGGATCACGTCGTACGGACGCCACATCCACCCCGTACGACCCGATCGTCTCGACGAGGTGGTCGCCGAAGCCGTCGGCGCCGACGCGGCTGATCCAGCGGACGGAGTGGCCGGCGGCGGCGAGCGCGCAGGCCACGTTGGACTCGGCGCCGCCGATGGTCCGCGCGAAGGACGGTACGTCGGCGAGGCGGCCCGGCCGGGAGGGCAGAAACGTGACCATGGACTCGCCGAGCGCGACGACGTCCACGACGTCGGGGGCATTGCAGGGTCCGGTGACGGTCACGATCGTCGTAGCTCCTCGGTGATTGCGGGGGAGGCGGCGGCTCCGTTGACCCCGCGTGAGCGAGATGTTAGACAGCGGTAAGCGGTATACGCAATGCTGATTGCACATGTTGCAACGCGCGCTCGTGCGGCGCATTACAGTGCGGCGCAGTCGAATCAGGGAGGTTCCATGGGCACCGAGAGCAGCGAACGTGCGGGGGCGCTCGCCCGCCTGGCCACCGAACGCGTCGACGCCCGCTTCAAGGGCCTCCCGCCGGACGCCGCCGGGCTCACGGTCGGCGAGCTGACCGCCGAGCGCCGCAACCTCTTCACCGGCGGCTTCACCACCCCCGTACTCACGCTCTCCGCCGAGCACCTCACCCACAACCTGGAGCTGATGGAGACGTACGCGACCCGCCACGGCCTCTCCTTCGCCCCGCACGGCAAGACCTCCATGGCCCCCCAGCTCTTCCAGCGCCAGCTCGACCACGGCGCCTGGGGCATCACCCTCGCGGTCCCCCACCAGGTGCGCGTGGCAAGGGAGTTCGGCATCCAGCGCGTCTTCCTGGCCAACGAACTCGTCGACCCGTCCGCCCTGCGCTGGATCGCGGCGGAGCTGACGGCCGACCCGGACTTCCGCTTCGTCTGCTACGTCGACTCCGTGCGCGGAGTGGAACTGATGGACGCGGCTCTGATGGGCGCCGGGGCCCGCCCCCTGGATGTCGTCGTCGAACTCGGCGCCGGTGAGGGTGCCCGGACGGGTGTGCGTATGGAGGCGGAGTGCGCGGCGGTCGCGGACGCCGTGGCTGCCACCGGGACTCTGCGGCTGGTCGGGGTCGCGGGGTACGAGGGCGAGGTGCCGGACTCCGACCCGGAGCGGGTGCGGGCGTGGCTGCGACGGCTGGTGGCGCTGACGGCGGACTTCGACAAGGCGGGCCGGTTCGCCGACACGTCCGTCGAGGAGATCGTGGTGAGCGCGGGCGGCAGCGCCTGGTTCGACGCGGTCGCCGACGTCTTCGCGGAGATCCCCGAACTGTCGCTCCCGGTACTGAAGTTGCTGCGCTCGGGGGCGTACGTCTCGCACGACGACGGCCACTACCGCGAGATCACCCCGTTCAACCGGGTCCCGGAGGAGGGCGCCCTGGAGCCCGCGTTCCGCCTCTGGACGCAGGTGGTGTCCCGCCCGTCCCCCGAGCAGGCCTTCGCGAACGCGGGCAAGCGCGACGCGGCCTACGACCTGGATCTGCCCTTCGCCCAGGTCGTACGGAGGGAGGGCGCTGCGGAGCGGCCCGCCACCGGCATCTCGGTCACCGGCCTCTCCGACCAGCACGCCTGGCTGCGTACGGCCCCCGGGGCGGATCTGGAGGTGGGCGACTGGCTGGGCCTGGGCCTCTCGCACCCGTGCACGTCGTTCGACAAGTGGCAGCTGATCCCGCTGACAGAGGCGGACGGCACGGTAGTCGACTACATCCGCACGTTCTTCTAGACCGAAGAGCGCAGACCGAGGATCGAAGGAGGCCTGGCATGGAAGAGCTGGTCATTCGGGACGCGGACGTCGTGGACGGCTCGGGCGGCCCGTCGTACCGCGCGGATGTGGTCGTGGACGGTGGCCGGATCGTCGGGATCGTCCAGGAGGCGGCGGCAGCGGGCTGCCAACGCCCGAGGGCACGGAGGGAGTTGGACGCCTCCGGGCTCACCCTCTCCCCCGGCTTCATCGACATGCACGCCCACAGCGACCTGGCCCTCCTCCGCGATCCCGACCACAGCGCGAAGGCCGCGCAGGGGGTGACCCTCGAAGTCCTGGGCCAGGACGGGCTGTCGTACGCCCCGGTCGACGACCGCACCCTCGCCGAGGTCCGCCGCGCGATCACCGGCTGGAACGGGTACGGCGACGACATCGACTTCGACTGGCGGTCGGTGGGCGAGTATCTGGACCGCCTGGACCGGGGTTTCGACGGGGAGGGCATCGCCGTCAACGCGGCCTACCTCATCCCCCAGGGAACCGTCCGCATGCTGGCCGTCGGCTGGGAGGACCGGGAGGCGACGCCCCAAGAGCTGGACCGGATGCGGCAGTTGGTCGCGGAGGGGATGGAACAGGGCGCGGTAGGCATGTCGTCGGGGCTCACGTACACGCCCGGCATGTACGCCAAGGACGCCGAACTCACGGAACTGTGCCGGGTGGTGGCGCGGTACGGCGGCTACTACTGCCCGCACCACCGCTCGTACGGGGCGGGGGCGTTGGAGGCGTACGCGGAGATGGTGCAGCTGGCGAAGGAGGCCGACTGCCCGCTCCACCTGGCCCACGCCACGATGAACTTCGGCGTGAACAAGGGCCGAGCCCCAGACCTCCTGACCCTCCTGGACGAGGCGCTGGCGGCGGGGGCGGACCTGACCCTGGACACGTACCCCTACACACCAGGCAGCACAACGCTGGTGGCGATGCTGCCGAGTTGGGCGAGCGAGGGCGGCCCGGAGGAGATCCTGAAGCGCCTGGCGGACCCCGACACAGCCGAACGCATCCGCCACCACATGGAGATCGTGGGAGCGGACGGCTGCCACGGCGTCCCCATCGAGTGGAACACGATCGAGATCTCGGGCGTGACGGACCCGACGCTGAACGACTTCGTGGGCCGCACGATCCAGGAGTCGGCGACTGCGCGAGCCGAGCCCCCGTGGACGACGGCCCGCCACCTCCTGCTGACCGACCGCCTGGGCACGACGATCCTCCAGCACGTCGGCCACGAGGAGAACGTCCGCGCGATCATGCGCCACCGCGTCCACACGGCCGGCTCGGACGGCATCCTCCAGGGCACGAAACCGCACCCCCGCGCGTACGGCACGTTCCCGCAGTATCTCGGCCGGTACGTACGGGAGTTGGGGATCCTCTCCCTGGAGGAGTGCGTGGCCCACCTGACCTCACGCCCGGCGGCCCGCCTGCGCCTCCCGGACCGAGGCCTGATCCGCGAGGGCTACCGAGCCGACCTGGTCCTCTTCGACCCGGCGACGGTGGCAGCGGGCTCGACGTTCGAGACCCCACGCACACTACCGACGGGCATCCCGTACGTGCTGATCGACGGCCGGTTCGTGATGGAGGACGGCCGCCGAACAGACGTACTGGCGGGCAGGTCGGTCAGGAGAACCCCGCGCCCCTAAGGGGCGCGGGGAACTGCGCGACCAGCCACAACGCAGCGGCAGCCGCGCCACAACCGATCCCACCCCCCACGGAGCGCTACGGCTTAGGCAAGGTGCAGCCGCTCGCGCTCAGGTCCAACTTGTTGTCGAGCCCGAAGCACGCAGGAATCTGGTAGGTCTCCTGCGCGTAGTTGATGCCCTCGCGCACGGTCACCGTGCCGTTGGCGTCAACCTCACACGGGTTGTTGTCGGTACAGGTGCCGCCATCCTCATTACCGGTGTTGTTGACGGCAACGACATTCCCCGTGGCGTTGTCGACGACCGGCGACCCCGAGGTCCCGCCGATGGTCTGGCAGGCGGAGGTGTAACGGACCGAGTCCTTCCAGGTCCACTCCCCCTCCTTGAGCCGGTAGGCGAAGCCGTCGATGTTGCAGGCGTACGTCCGCTTCCAGTAGCCGGAGACGACCGTGATCGCGGTACCGGCGACCGGGTGGGTGTCGTTGAGGGTGAGCGGGCTGATGCCGTAGCTGCTGGCGATCTGCGCGTACGTGGTCGTGAGCTGGTAGATCGACACGTCCGTGTCGGTCATCGTCGCGTACGCGATCTTGCTGGCGCGCAGGGTGGCGACGCGGGTCGCCGCGGCGTTGAGCAGCCCGAAGGTACGGGTGGACGCCTGGTCGACGATGACCTCACCGGCGGCCGGGAAGCCCGTCTCCAGGCAGTGCCCGTTGGACATGACCAGCGCCGGGTCGTCGGACTCGGAGCTGGGGAAGCGGACGAGCGAGCCGGAACAGTTGGAGAGCGAGACGGTGCCGGCGAAGTTGACGGCCTGGATGGCCGGGGCGGCAGCCGCCTTGACGGTGGTGCTCGCGGCGATCGTGGTGCTCTTCCCGACGGACACGGCCGTGTCGGCCTGCGCGGCGACCGCGGGTACCGCTCCGGCCCCGGTGATCACCAGGGCTGCGAGCGCGGCAAGGAGAGGCTTGTTCATGTGGGGGGTCTCCTCTGAAACTCTGAAACTCTGAGACGGCGGCGACCGGAGGTCTTCCGGCCACACCCCGTCTTGTCATGTGCATTGTGAGCACAGAGGGGCTGGTGGGCAAGGAGTTGTTTCAGGACGCGCTGTTTCAGGACGCGCGTTGGCGGATTTCCGTACACGCGTCGTCGATGTACTCGAAGAGCGTGTTGCCGCCGTCGGCGATACGTGCCCCGAGTTCGCGGGAGCGCCGCTCGCGGGCGGGGGTGACCCGGCCGGCGAAGAACACCGCGGGACCGTCGAAGAGCCGCAGGGTCCGCCAGTTCGCGAGGTCCCGGAAACCGGCGTCCGGGTCCAAGCTGCGGGCCACGTCGGAGATCAGCACGTCCACCTGCTGGGTGCTGAGGATCCGCTCGGCGGTCCAGCCGTTCTCGGCCACCAGGACATCGGCGCCGTGCGCCTCCAGATGACGCCGGTAGGTCCGGTTCCGCTCCGGACGGTCGTCGACCCAGAGGATGAGCATCCCCCGGTAGGCGGAGGCACCCACGGCCGTCTCACCGTTCTCCGGATCGTCCTCGGCCCGGATCGAGGTGACCGGCGCCGCCCCGCCCTCCTGCAACTGCGTGACCAGTTCGTCCACTTGGGGCAGCGCCATCCACTCCTCGACGAGGTGGACGAAGTTCTGGTCGCGCACGAGGACCGGGAACGCGGTGGGCAGTTCCTCCTCCAGCCGGGCGAGGACGGCTTCCCAGCTCTCCGCGTCCTCCGGCTGCGGTTCGGGCAGACCGTGCCCGGTCACCGAGTCCACCGTCGTCCGCCAGACCTCGGGAACCGCCTGCTCCCACCGGCTGAGCACCCGCCGGGCCGTCCGGTACTCCAGGAACTCACGGGCCGCGTGCGCGTACGTGCCGTCGCCCGCGACGAGCAGCCGGTAGAAGTCCGCGTACAGGTGCTGGAGCAGCAGCGTCCGCACGACCGCCTCCGACTTGAACCGCGCCCAGACCGGGTTGAGCGCGCACTCCAGACCGAAGCCGTTGATGAGCCGCTTGATCCGGCGCGGATTGCGGGCGGAGCGGTCGGCGATGAGCCGGACCAGGTCGTCGTCGAACAGCTCGCGCAGTCCGGCACGCTCGGCGCAGTGGCGGACGTACGTCTCCAGGTCGGGGCCGCCCGCCACCGGCAGCCGGTAGCTCGTCTGGAAGACCTTCTCCATGAACGCGGACCCGGCCGGACCGAGGTCCCGCAGCAGCCCGGACGGTCCGAGCGCGGCCCGGTCGCAGCCGATGACGAAGGCCAGCCCCGGCACGTCCAGATAGACCTTCACCGCCTCGCAGACCGCGAGGACCGTCTCCTCCGAGCAGCGGTCGAGGTCGTCGACGAAGACGACCAGCAGCCGACGCGGTTCGTGCTCCGCCGAGTCGGCCCACTCGGTGGCGAGGTCGCGCAGCGCGTCCCGCATGTCGTTGCGGGCCTTCGGGTCGACCGACAGGTCACGCCAGAACTGGTCGACGAGCCCGGCCACCCCGAACGGCGCCGAGGCGATGGTGAGCGTCGCCCGCACGGCCCGTATCAAGGTCCCGTGTTCCGACGCACCGTGGATCATCCGCCGCAGCAGACGCCGGTCGAACTTCATCAGGACCGACTTGATGAGCCCTTCGAGCGCGTCGGCGCCGGTGGAGGTCCAGGCGTTGTACCAGACGATCTCGACGTCCTCACGCTGCCGCAGCTCGGCCTCGACGAGCCGCATGAGGCTGCTCTTGCCCATCCCCCACCCGGCGTCGACGGAGAGAGTGAAGGGGGTCGCCGTCCGCGAGTCGTGCAACAGCCGGGCCAGTTCCCGCGCGGCCCGCCCGGTGCCGAGCAAATCGGCTTCCGGCACGGTCACGGGCTCGTCGTTCAGCAGCGAGAATTTCATGAGCCGCCTCCCCCCTCCATGAGATCGCCGGGTCAACATACCCAGGTCCAGAGCTACTTGGGCTTCTTGGTGGCGCCCTGTCCCCGGCCCGGGTTGCTTCCCGAGTTGCCCGGGCCCGAGTCCTCGGTCGCCGTGGCGGTGGCGGTCGGTGAGGCGGAGGCTGCCGTTGCGGCACCGGAAGGGCCGGCTGACGCCGTGCCGCCGGACGCGCTCCCGACAGCACGAGCAGCGGACGGCCCCTCGGACGGCCCGGTGGTGACGGGGTCCGAGAAGGGGGTGGCGGACGGCTCCCCCGGCCCCTTGGCCGAACTCACGGACGCCCCCGCCGACGGACGCACCCCGTCCTCACCGTCCCCCGTGGACGCGTCCGACCCGACGAAGCCCACGACCAGGGCGGCCACCGACACCACACCCACCCCGCCGACGACGGCACCGACGAGCAGACCGCGCCGCCCCGACGCCCCCTCCTTCCGGCGCCGCCCACCGCCGCTCCCTGCTCCCGTGCCCGGGGGCGCACTCGTCACCGGCAGCTCGGCCGTCGCGTCGTACGCGTTCTGCCAGCCATGGGCCGCGGCCGGGTCCGTGTACGCGTCGTACGCCGGGGCCGGGCCGGGGTCGGCCTGCGGGTGGTACACGTTCGGCTCCTGCGGGGGCCCGGCCGACTCCGGGCGGGCACCCTGACCGTCGTACGCGCCGACCGCCCCGACCGGCTCGTTCGCGCCGTACGTCTCGCCGTCCGCGCCGTGCGTCCCGTTCTGCCATGACATGAGCGCGCATTCCAGGGACGAAAGGGCTTGCGGAGACAGTCGGGGACGGTTATCGCCGGGAACCTGCGCGGCGACGCGCCCGGCCACCCCCACCCCGATCTCACGTGGCGGATAACACGAAGCCCGACGCGTTACCGCCCCGTAAACTCACCGCCATGCAGCTGATCCAGTCGACCAAGCTCGCCAACGTCTGTTACGAGATCCGGGGCCCGGTTCTCGAAGAGGCGATGCGGCTTGAGGCGGCAGGCCACCGCATCCTCAAGCTGAACACCGGCAACCCGGCCGCCTTCGGCTTCGAGGCCCCGCCCGAGATCCTGGAGGACATCCTCCGGAACGTGTCGTCGGCCCACGGCTACGGCGACGCGAAGGGCCTGCTGGCCGCGCGCCGGGCGGTCGTCATGCACAACCAGACCCTCGGCATCGAGACGGACGTCGAGCACGTCTTCGTCGGCAACGGCGTCTCCGAGCTGATCGTGATGGCGATGCAGGCCCTGCTCGACGACGGCGACGAGGTGCTCGTCCCCGCCCCCGACTACCCCCTGTGGACGGCGGCGGTCTCCCTGTCCGGCGGTACGGCGGTCCACTACCGCTGCGACGAGCAGTCCGACTGGATGCCGGACCTCGCGGACATCGAGCGCAAGGTCACCGACCGCACCAAGGCGATCGTCATCATCAACCCGAACAACCCGACGGGCGCGGTGTACGACGACGCCATGCTCCGGGGGCTGACAGACATCGCCCGCCGCCACAACCTCCTGGTCTGCTCGGACGAGATCTACGACAAGATCCTGTACGACGGCACCACGCACACCTCGACCGCGAAGATCGCCCCCGATCTCCTCACGCTCACCTTCAACGGCATGTCGAAGGCGTACCGCGTCGCCGGTTACCGGGTCGGCTGGATGTCCATCTCCGGCCCGCGCGCGCACGCCGACTCCTACATCGAGGGCCTGACGATCCTGGCGAACATGCGCCTGTGCGCGAACATGCCGGGCCAGCACGGGGTGGTCGCCGCGCTCAGCGGACGCCAGACGATCAACGACCTGGTGCTCCCGGGCGGGCGGCTCAAGGAACAGATGGACGTCGCCTACGACCTGCTCACGCAGATTCCGGGCGTGACGTGCGTACGACCCAAGGGCGCGCTCTATCTCTTCCCGCGCCTGGACCCGAACGTCTTCAAGATCAAGGACGACCGGCGGATGGTCCTGGACCTGCTCCGCCGCGAGAAGATCATGGTCGTGCACGGTACGGGCTTCAACTGGCCCGAGCAGGACCACTTCCGCGTCGTGACACTGCCCACGGTCGGCGACCTGCGCGACGCGGTGACCCGCATCGGCACGTTCCTGGACGGCTACAGCCAGCCGTAGCAAGGAGCCGTAGTCAGGGGCTCACTGTCCGCGACCGGGATCAACTTTAGACGAAATCTAAGCTAGGATGGTTTCCTGTCAGCGCACAGGAGGCCATCTCCCCATGTACGAACCGATCCGCACCCCGTCGGTCCACAGCACGCTGGCCGGCGCCGCCCCGGACTTTCCCCACAGATCGCGCGAGGAAGAGCTGGACATCCAGCTGGCCGGCCACCTCGCCGCACTCCTCACCGCGACCGACGAACTGCGCGCCGTCGCGCCCTCCGCCGACCTGGACACGGCCGCGGAGCGGCTGACCGCCGAGGTGAGCAGGTTGCGGCGCGGGCGTACGCCGGCCCGTGCATCGGCGCCCCGCAGCGCCGGCCCCGATGTCGCCGCCCTGCACCGGCGGGCCCACGCGCTGGCCGGGCGGGCCCTGGTTGTCGCGGCCTCGCGGGCCGATACGGCCGCCGCGATCCTGGCCGCCGAACGTATGGACGCCCACGCGGAGGCCAGCGGGCCTCGCGCGCTCGCGTCCCGCTAGCCCCCCCTCCCGGGGCTCCCTCGACGGCCCCGGTCCGCGCGCTCCCGCAGCGACGTGCGGACCGGGTGCCACGCACTGCGTTCGCTTGAGCAGGGTTGATTTTGTGGCCCCGGGTCGATGAAGTGCCGTTGGTTGCGGTGCGATTCGCCGTAGGGGTTCTGTGGTGTGCGGCTGCGGCCCGTCCGTGGCTTGTCGCGCAGTTCCCCGCGCCCCTTTCGGGGCTACCGCCCCTCAGGGGGGGTGCAGTCCCGCTGGTTGACCGGGGCGCGTTGCGTACCGGGACGGGTGCTTCACCCTCTGTTCATGCTTCTGGGCGGGGAACGTTGGGTTCCGGGAGCACGCTCTCGGCGTGAGACGAATCGTAGGGATTGTCCTCGCGGTCCTGCTGATCGGTGGCGTGGTGGCAGCCGTCGTGGCGGGCCGGGACAACGGGGACCAGGGCACGGCAACGAAGACCGTGCACGGAGTTGTGGGATCGGAGAAGGCCGAGTTCTTCGCCGATCCCGATGTGGTGAAGGCCCTTGCCGCCAAGGGCTACACCGTGCGGACGGAGACCTCCGGGTCGTGGGCCATGGAGGGCCTCGACCTGAAGGGCTACGACTTCGCGTTCCCGTCCAGCCAGGCCCCCGCCGACGAACTGGCCGCCAGGTACAAGGCACGCCAGCCGCTGCCGAGGCCCTTCTACTCGCCGCTCTTCGTCGTGGCCCACCGCAACGCCGCCGAGGTGCTGGCCGCCAACGTCGTGAGCCCCACCGATCCGCAGAGCGGGCTCGACGCGATCCGCCGGGACACCGACGCCCTCGAAGCCGACGGCGACACCGCGATCTACACCTCGCTGGAGAAGGCGTACGAGCAACTCGGCGCCGACCGCGACACGTTCACGTCGATCGTGCTGATGACGGACGGCGAGAACACGGCGGGCGCGAAGGCGGCGGAGTTCGACGGCTTCTACCGCCAACTCCCTTCCCACCAACGGGAGATACCCGTCTTCCCCATCCTGTTCGGCGACTCCGACCGCGCCGAGCTGGCGCACATCGCCGAGCTGACCGGCGGCCGTCTCTTCGACGCCCAACAGGGCTCGCTCGACGGCGCGTTCAAGGAGATCCGTGGCTACCAGTAGATCCGTGACCGACAGCAGGTTCGTGGGGTTTCTGGAGTCCCGGAAGAACATCGCCGGCAGCGCGTGCGGGCTGGTGGGCCTGGTGCTGACCTTCACGGGCGTGGCGGGACCGTACTGGCCGGTCGTCGTCGCCGGTCTGTACGGCGCGGGCGCGCTGATCGCCCCGCCGGAGCGGCAGCCGCTGCCGGAGTTTCCCCACCCGTCGGCCCAGATCTCCGCCCAACTCGACGAGCTGCGCGGGGACTTCGAGCGGCTGGGCGCCTACCTGGGGCAGGTCGAGCTGCCCCCGGCGGCGGCCGGGCAGGTGACCGAACTGTCCGGGCTGGTCGGTGCGTTGCTGGAGCCCGGGTGGGTGACGGACGTACTGGCGCAGGACCCGGAGGGCGTGCACGCGCTGTCGCGGATCGTGCGGCAGGATCTGCCCGAGGCGGTCGACAGCTTCGTACGGGCGCGGTGGTGGACGCGGCTGACGCCGGGTCAGGAGCCGCCGGAACGGCATCTGGAGCGGCAGCTCGGGCTGTTGCGGGACGAGGCCGAGGGGCTGGCGGCGGGCCTCAGGGAGATCGAGGCCCGCCGCCAGGAGTCGCACACCCGCTATCTGGAGGGCCGGGGGCCCAGGAGCGGCGGGCTCGGCGACTGACGTACGCCGTCGGTCGTCGGTCGTCAGGGGCAGCTGATGCGGACGTCGCCCGGGTCGGTGGTGCAGGTGTCGGAGCCGGTGCCGCCGTTGGCGGTGTCGTTGCCTCCGACGCCGTCGGCGGTGATGAGCCGGTCGTTGCCGATGCCGCCGTTCAGGGTGTCGGCGCCGGACGCGCCGTCGATGTTGTCGTTGCCGAAGTTGCCGTGGACGGTGTCGTTGCCGTTGCCCGCGCGGATGATGTCGTTGCCGCCGAGACCGCAGATCACGTCGTTGCCGCCGGTCCCGTTGAGGGTCTCGGCGGCGCTGGTGCCGGTGATCGTGCAGCCCCGGGAGTTGTTCACGGCGGTGGTCGCCGTGGCGGTGTTGTTGGCCGGGATCGGGTCGGTCTGGGTCGCGGCGGCCGTGGCGGTGTTCCTGAGGGTGCCGGTGGCGCGGGGTTCCACGACGATCGTCACCGTGGCGCCGACGGTACCGGCGGCGAGGGTGCCGAGGTCGCAGGTGGCGCCGGTGGCACTGGTCGTACAGCTGCCCTGGGTGGTGGTGGCGGAGACGACCGAGGCGGCGGGGCCGCTGAGCGTGTCGGTGAGGGTGACGCCGGTCGCCGTGGTGGCGGCAGTGGTGTTGGTGACCGTCACGGTGTACGTGGCACGATCGCCGATGCTCACCGTGCCGGTGCCGCTCTTCGTGACCGACAGGTCCGGGGCCGTCGGGGGCGGAGTGGTGCCACCGCCCTCGAAGCGGGCCAGGGCGAAGTCGCTGTCCGGTCCGCCCCCGCCGGCGGCGACGATCCGGCTGGCGGAGTCGAGCCGCACGCCGTACGCCACGTCGATGCCGCCGAAGTCCGCGGTGGCCCGCCCGCCGGTGCCGAAGCCGCTGTCCAGGCTGCCGCCGGTGGTGTACCGCAGGACCGAGAAGTTGCCGGCGGTGCTGCCGACGGTGACGATCCGCCCGTCCGGCTGGAGCACCATGTCGGTGGCGCCGGCGGCGGGCGTGACGACCCGGCCGTCACCGTCGAAGCTCGTGTCCGGGCTGCCGTTGGGGAGGTAGCGGGCCAGCGCACCCCGGTCGTCGCTGCCGCCCGCTGCGACGATCCTGCCGTCGGGCTGCACCGCCAGCGACTCCACGGCCTCGTAGCCGCCGAAGTCGGTGCGGACGATGCCGTCGCCGTCGAAGCTCGTGTCCACGCTGCCGTCGGCGTTGAAGCGCATCAGGGCGAAGTCGAAGCGGGTCGAACCGACCTCGCCCCCGACGACGATCTTCCCGTCGGGCTGCAACGCCAGGGCACGGCCGTCGCCGCCCTCCTGGAGGACCGGCCCCGCCGGATTGGCGGTGACCGTGCCGTCGCCGCCGAACGTGGTGTCCGGCGTGCCGTCAGCGGTGAGGCGGAGCACCGCCATGTGGCCGCCCGTGTAGCCGGCCGCGACGATCCGGCCACTGGAGTCGATCGCCACGTCCTTGGCCTCGGTCGGACCCGCGATGTCGGCGAAGACCCTGCCGTCGTCGCTGAAGGTGTTGTCCAGGGTGCCGTCAGGGTTGTAGCGGGCCACCACGAACCAGCAGCAGTCCTCGTACTCCCGCCAGCTCATGCCCACGACGACGATCTTGCCGTCGGCCTGCAGCGCCACGGCGTTGGCCTCGCTCCACTGGAGGGCCGGGCCCATGTTGTTGACGGCGGTCGTCACTGTGCCGGCCTCGTCGCCGTCGGCGCCGCCGAAGCCGGTGTCCAAGGTGCCGTCGGCGTTGTGGCGCGTCAGCGCGAAGCGGCTCTCCAGCAGCGATTCGTCGGTGGAGGCGCCGACGGAGACGATCTTCCCGTCGGGCTGCACCGCCACATCGCGGGCCTGGTCACCGTCGGCGAAGTCGGTGAGCACCCTGCCGTCGCCGCTGAAGGCGGGATCCAGATCACCGGGGGCGGCGATCGCGGTGCCGGGCAGAACCAGGACGAGCGTCAGTCCGACGGCCGCCACGACGCCGGTCCGGGCCGCCCATGACCTGCGGTGCCCTTCGCGGTACCGGCGCCAGGCCGGTCGTACATGAGAGATGAGCATGTCGGCAGCTATGCGCCGAACACACGGCGTTCCACCCGCCCGGGGGCCGCATTGCGCTCTCTGGCCGCCGGAAAACCATCACCCCGGGTGATCAACCGTACGAAGGTACGACTGTATGTACGACCCGTGGGGATGGCGGTCACCGCGGCCGGCCGTGACGACGTCGCAGGTCAGGGCAAGTCCGACCGGCCGCGGAGTTTTTCGGGCCGTGAGGCCGTGGGGCCGTGGGGGTCAGCCCAGACGCTGCACCAGCGCCCGGTACTCGTCCCACAGCTCCTTCGGGGTGTGCTCGCCGAACGTGTTGAGGTGCTCGGGGACCAGGGCGGCCTCCTCGCGCCACACGTCCTTGTCGACCGTGAGCAGGAAGTCGAGGTCGGACTCGGAGAGTGCGAGACCGTCCGTGTCGAGCGCGCCCTTGGCCGGCAGCACGCCGATCGGTGTCTCGACGCCCTCGGCCCTGCCGTCCAGCCGGTCCACGATCCACTTCAGGACGCGGCTGTTCTCACCGAAGCCGGGCCAGACGAACTTGCCCTCGTCGTTCTTCCGGAACCAGTTGACGTAGTAGATCTTCGGCAGCTTGGACTGGTCCTTGTCCTTGGCCACGTCGATCCAGTGGGCCATGTAGTCGCCCATGTTGTAGCCGCAGAACGGCAGCATGGCGAAGGGGTCCCGGCGCAGCTCACCGACCTTGCCCTCGGCGGCGGCCGTCTTCTCGGAGGCCACGTTGGCGCCCAGGAAGACACCGTGGTTCCAGTCGAAGGACTCCGTGACGAGGGGTACGGCGGTGGCGCGCCGCCCGCCGAACAGGATCGCCGAGATCGGCACGCCCTTGGGGTCCTCCCACTCGGGCGCGATGATCGGGCACTGGGAGGCGGGGGTGGTGAAGCGGGCGTTGGGGTGGGCGGCCGGCACGTCAGAGGACGGCGTCCAGTCGTTGCCCTTCCAGTCGGTCAGATGGGCCGGAGTCTCCTCCGTCATGCCCTCCCACCAGACGTCGCCGTCGTCGGTCAGCGCCACGTTGGTGAAGACCGAGTTGCCCCACAGGGTCTTCATCGCGTTGGCGTTGGTGTGCTCACCGGTGCCGGGCGCGACGCCGAAGAAACCGGCCTCGGGGTTGATGGCGTACAGCCGGCCGTCCTCGCCGAAGCGCATCCAGGCGATGTCGTCGCCGATCGTCTCCACGGTCCAGCCGCGGGTCGTCGGCTCCAGCATCGCGAGGTTCGTCTTGCCGCAGGCCGACGGGAATGCGGCGGCGACGTACTTGGACTCGCCCTGCGGAGGCGTCAGCTTGAGAATCAGCATGTGCTCGGCGAGCCAGCCCTCGTCCCGCGCCATCACGGACGCGATGCGCAGGGCGTAGCACTTCTTGCCGAGCAGCGCGTTGCCGCCGTACCCGGAGCCGTACGACCAGATCTCGCGGGTCTCCGGGAAGTGCGAGATGTACTTCGTGGAGTTGCACGGCCACGGCACGTCGGCCTCGCCCTCGGCCAGCGGCGCCCCGAGCGTGTGCACGGCACGCACGAAGAAACCGTCGGTACCGAGTTCGTCGAGGACCGGCTGCCCCATGCGCGTCATCGTGCGCATGGACACGGCGACGTACGCCGAGTCGGTGATCTCGACGCCGATCGCGGAGAGGTCCGAGCCGAGCGGGCCCATGCAGAACGGGACGACGTACATCGTCCGGCCCTTCATGGAGCCACGGAAGACGCCCTTCTCCCCCGCGAAGATGTCCCGCATCTCGGCGGGATCCTTCCAGTGGTTCGTCGGACCCGCGTCCTCCTCCTTCTCGGAGCAGATGAAGGTGCGGTCCTCGACACGCGCGACATCGGTCGGGTCGGAGGCCGCGTAGTAGGAGTTGGGGCGCTTGATCGGGTCCAGTTTCCTGAAGGTGCCTTTTTGGACGAGCTCTTCGCACAGTCGCTCGTACTCGGCCTCGGATCCGTCACACCAGACCACGCTGTCCGGTTGCGTCAGTTCTGCGATCTCGTTCACCCACGAGACCAGTTGCTTGTGGTTGGTCGGGACGGTGCCGGAGAGGGAGGTGCCAGAGAGAACGGGAGCCGCGATGTCGCGCGCCACGATTGCTCCTTGAATGAGGGTTTTTTGTTGACTGCCCCTTGGGGGCCGCGACCCGGATGCTTCACGGAATGGATCTCTGGCGCTCATCCGGTGCCGACCGCACTCATTTGATCATCCGACTGGAGCGCCCATCTGTCCAGAGGGCCCTACACCTGAGCGACGTGACCATCGCCACTCACCCGCTGCCCGCTCAGAGGTTTCCTCCGGGTCACCACGCATTCACCTGCAGTGCCCGAACGCCAAGGCGCGTGAGAGGATGGCCACTTCTCGCCCCTCCCTGTGCCGCACTGACACGTAACTTACGGTTACGTAGGTACGATGCCGGTCATGACTGCGTCCGCCCCCGACGCGCCTCTGGACTCGCCGACCGTCGGCCGTGGTCCCATGGCGCTCTCGCTGCCACATTCCGATGAGATCAAGCCCAAGCTGCGCGGCTGGCTGCATCTCGGCATGTTTCCGGCCGTACTCATCTCCGGTCTGGTGCTCACCGCACTCGCCGGTTCGAGCCGGGCGCGCATCGCCTGCGGGATCTTCACCCTCACCGCCTGCCTGCTGTTCGGCGTGAGCGCGCTCTACCACCGGGGCACCTGGAGCCCGCGCATGGACGGCGTCCTGCGCAGGCTCGACCACGCGAACATCTTCCTGATCATCGCGGGCACCTACACACCGCTGACGATGCTGCTGCTCCCGGAGAGCAAGGGGCAGTGGCTCCTGTGGGGCATCTGGGGCGCGGCCGCGGCGGGCATCGCCTTCCGGGTGTTCTGGGTCGGCGCCCCGCGCTGGCTCTACACCCCCTGCTACATCGCGATGGGCTGGGCGGCCGTCTTCTTCCTGCCGGACTTCATGCACGCGGGCGGCATCACCGTCCTGGTGCTGGTCATCGTCGGCGGCCTGCTCTACAGCGCGGGCGGCGTGATCTACGGCATCAAGCGCCCCAACCCGTCACCGCGCTGGTTCGGCTTCCACGAGGTGTTCCACTCCCTCACCCTCGCGGCGTTCGTCACGCACTACGTGGGGATCTCACTGGTGGCGTACCAGCACTAGTCCCCTCGTCTCCCCCTACTGGCCGCGGCTTCCGAGCCGCGGCCATTTTTCATGCCCGGACACTCCCACTCCAGCCCCCTCCGGGAAACGGATTGACACTCACCACCTTTTGAGAGCTACTCTCATTTCATGGCTACTGTCACCAACACAGACGTGGGCGTGGAAGACGCCCCACCCCTCGACCCCCGCCGCTGGTGGGCCCTGGGCGCCCTGGTCTCGACCATGCTGGTCCTCGGCTTCGACATGACGATCCTCAATGTGGCGCTGCCGACGATGGCCGAGCAGCTCGGCGCGTCCACCGGCGAGCAGCAGTGGATGGCGGACGCCTACATCGTCGTGTTCGCGGCGCTGATGCTCCCGGCGGGCCTGCTGGGCGACCGCTTCGGACGGCGCCGGATGCTGATAGCCGGCCTCGGCATCTTCCTGGCCGGTTCACTGGTCGGCGCACTGGCCCCTGACGTGAACTGGGTCGTCGCGGCCCGCGCGCTGATGGGCGTGGGCGCGGCCCTGGTCATGCCCCTGGGCCTGTCGGTCCTCCCGTCCCTCTTCCCACCGCACGAGCGCACCAAGGCCGTCGGCATCATCTCGGCGGGCTCGGCGCTCGGCATGCCGCTGGGCCCGATCATCGGCGGCTGGCTCCTGAACCACTTCTGGTGGGGCTCGGTCTTCCTGATCAACGTCCCGATGGTCGCCATCGGCATCACGGCCTGCCTGTTCCTGCTCCCCGAGACCAGCGACCCGTCCTCCCCCAAGGTGGACATGGTCTCCACCGCGCTCACGGCGACGGGCCTGGGCGCACTGATCTACGCGATCATCGAGGCCCCGGGCCGAGGCTGGACGGACGCGTTGGTCCTGGCCCTGTTCGCAGCGGCGGCCGTACTCCTCACCACCCTGGTCCTCCGCGAACGCCGAGCCACCCGCCCCATGCTCGACATGACACTGCTCTCCCAGCGGGGCTTCCTGCTGAACACGGTCGCGGCGACGCTGGTGATGTTCGTCCTCTCCGGCCTGATGTTCGTCCTGCCGCCGTATCTCCAGGCGGTGCTGGGCACTGACGCGCTGGGCACGGGCGTACGGCTGCTGCCGATGATGGGCGGTCTGATAGTGGCCGCGCGGGCGGCACAGCCCGTAGGGGCAAGGTTCGGCTCAAGGGCAACAGTGACCGTGGGCCTGGTGATCCTGGCCTTCTCGGCGATCCTGGGCAGCCGTACGACAGTCGACGCGGGCTACGGCTACACGGCCCTGTGGCTCACCATCGCCGGCCTCGGCTTCGGCTTCGCCGTCGTCCCGGCGATGGACGGCGCCCTCGCCGCCCTGCCCGCCGACCGCGCGGGCAGCGGCTCCGGGCTCCTGATGACGATGCGCCAGGTCGGCGGCGCGATCGGCATCGCGCTGCTGGGCAGCCTGCTGGCGGGCACGTTCCGCGACCGCCTGGACGTCACGGGCCTGCCCGCCGGCGCGGCGGACACTGCCGGGGACTCGGTGGTGGCGGCGCACCTGATAGCGGAGAGAACGGGTTCGGCACAGCTGCTGTCCTCCGCGAACAGTGCGTACGTCCATGGCATGGGCGTCGTCCTGCTGGTGAGCGGAGTGGCGGCTCTGGTGGCGGCGCTGCTGGCCGGAGCGTTCCTGCCCAACACCCCGGAAGCCGTGGCCGGTCCCCCGGCCGAGACCCCGGCCGAGACCCCGGACATGGCGACCGACCGGCCCGATGGCCGACAATGACGCGTATGACGGCCGCACGAACCTCTCCCCTCACCGACCTCCCCCAGCTGGGCCTCCGTGAGCGGAAGAAGATCAAGACCCGGATGGCGATCCGTGCCGCGACGTACGAACTGATCGAGGACCAGGGGTACGACGCCACGACGATCGAACAGATCGCCGAGCGCGCCGAGGTGTCGCAGTCCACGGTCTTCCGCTACTTCCCCACCAAGGAGGACATCGTGCTCACCGACGAGTACGACGCCCTGATGGAGGAGGAGCTGCGCGCCCGCCCGGCGGACGAACCCTGGTTCGACTCCCTGCGGTACGTCCTGACGAAGGCCCTCGGTGCCGCCCGGGCCGAGGAGCCCGAGATCACCCGCCTGCGCAGCCGGCTGATGCTTCAGGTACCGGCGGTCCGCTCCCGCATGATCGAGAGCATGTCCGACACGGGCCGCCTCCTCTGCCGAGTCATCGCGGAGCGCACCGGCCGCGACTCCACCGACCTGGAGGTCCGCGTCTACGCGATGTCCCTGATCGGCGGCCTGTCGGAGATCACCATCTACTGGGCGGAGAACAACTGCGAGGGCGACTTGGGCGACCTGGTGAACCGAGCGCTGAGTGTCTTGGAGCATGGGTTGCCGGGGGAGTGAGTCAGGGGGCGAGGCGTCTTTCTCGCCCCCGCCGCCCCTACCCGTCCCATCCTCGGGGGGCTGCGCCCCCCGAGCCCCCGCTACGGCCCTGAACGGGCCTTGTCCTCAAACGCCGGACAGGCTGAATACCCAAGCTCCGGCCGGCACCATCCAGCCCGTCCGGCGATTGAGGACAAGCGCGTTCGGCGCGAGCTTTTCCCCACCCACCCCACCGCACCTTCACCCCGGACCCCAGGCACCCCAGCCCGTCCGGCGATTGAGGACGAGGCCGTCCAGGCCGAGCTTTTTTACCCACCCACCCGCCGCACCCTCCACCGCAGCCCCCAGGCACCCCAGCCCGTCTGGCGTTTGAGGACGAGGCCGTTCAGGCCGAAAGGGGGGTCTGGGGGCGCAGCCCCCAGGGATGGGACGGGTAGGGGCGGCGGGGGCGAAAACAACCCCACTACGGACCGCACCCGTTTCAGCCACCCAACGCGACCCGCAACCCCTCCGGATCAGTAGTCGGCGCATCACACGTGAAGTTCCGGCACACATACGCCGTCGGCGCACCCCCCACCAACGGCCGCCCCGCAAGCAACGGCAACTCGTCACTGTCCGCAGCCCCCACAGCGACAACAGCCCCCGGAGCGGTAGCGAGAAGTGCCGTACGGTGCAGCGCAACTGTGGCCGGATCCCCCAGCGACGGCCCGACCACCGCAACCTCCCGAGGCCCGTCGAGCAACGCCTCGGCAACAGCCAACCCCCACCCGATGAACCGAGGCACACGCGGCCCAAGCGCCTTCACCACCCCCAACGCCCGCTCGGCGGCAGCCCGATGAGGCTCGGCCCCGGTCTGCGCGGCGTACCCGAGCAACGCCCCCGCAGCAGCACTCCACCCGGAGGGAACCGCGTTGTCGGTAGGGTCCTGAGGCCGCCGGATGAGCTGCTCGGCGTCACTCGCCGTGTCGTACAGGGAACCTGACTCCGCGTCGACGAACCGCACGAGCACATGGTCGAGCAGGAACCCCGCGAACTCCAGCCACACCCCCTCCCCCGTCACGGAGGCCAGCGCGAGGAACCCCTCGGCGACATCGGCGTAGTCCTCCAACACCCCGGCGTTCGCCCCGACTTGACCGTCCTTGCTGGTACGGGCAAGGTGCGCCCGGTCGTCCAGATGAACCCGTACGAGAAGATCGGCGGCGGCCAGCGCGGCGTCCACGAGGTCGGGCCGCTCGAAGTAGGCGCCGGTCTCGGCGAGAGCGGCGACGGCGAGCCCGTTCCAGGCGGCGACCACCTTGTCGTCGCGCCCGGGAGCGGGCCGCGCGGCACGGGCGTCGAGCAACCGCACCCGGATGGACTCGACCTTCTCGGCGTCGAACACCCCCTCGTGCTGCGGAAGTTGAAGGACGGAGGCCCCCTCCTCGAAGGTGCCGTCCACCGTGACCCCGAAGTAGTGCGCGGCAAGTTCCGCGTCCTCATCGCCGAGCACCTCGGCGAGCTGGGCCGGCGTCCAGACGTAATAGGCACCCTCGACATGTCGACCAGCCCCGTCATCGCTGTCGGCGTCGAGCGCGGACGCGAACCCCCCTTCATTCGTGCGGAGTTCACGCACCATGAAGTCGGCGGTCTCCAGAGCGACGCGCCGGGCGAGTTCGGAGCCGGTGGCACGCCAGAGGTGGGCGTACACACGGCACAGCAGCGCGTTGTCGTACAGCATCTTCTCGAAGTGGGGCACGACCCACTCCCGGTCGACGGAGTACCGGGCGAAGCCGCCACCGAGCTGGTCGTAGATCCCGCCCCGGGCCATGCGCTCACAGGTGTCCTGGGCCATCTGCAACGCCCCCTCGGACCCCGTACGGGCCGCGTGCCGCAGCAGGAACTCCAGCACCATGGACGGCGGAAACTTCGGCGCCCCGCCGAACCCGCCGCGCTGGGCGTCGTACTCCCGGGTGAGCCCGAGCAGCGCCCGCGCCTGCTCCTCCTCACCGGGCGCCTCGGTACCGCCGTACTGGATCTCCCGCTCGGCGAGGTCCCGCGTGATCTTCCCGGCGACCTCGGCGACCTCGTCCCGCCGGTCGGTCCAGGCGGCGCGGACCCCCTCCAGCACCTGCCGGAAGGAGGGCATACCGCTGCGGGGCGCGGGCGGGAAGTACGTACCGAAGTAGAAGGGCTCGGCCTCGGGCGTGAGGAACACCGTCATGGGCCAGCCGCCCTGCCCGGTCGCCGCCTGGACGGCCTCCATGTAGACGGCGTCGACGTCCGGCCGCTCCTCACGGTCGACCTTGACGCTGACGAAGTGCTCGTTGAGGTAGCCGGCGGTGGCCTGGTCCTCGAAGGACTCGTGAGCCATCACATGACACCAGTGACAGCTGCTGTACCCGACGCTGAGCAGCACCGGTTTGTTGCCCCGACGCGCCTCCTCGAACGCCTCGGCCGACCACGGCCACCAGTCGACGGGGTTGTCGGCATGCTGGAGGAGATAGGGGGACGTCTCATGGGCCAGTCGGTTCGGCATAAGGCCCATCCTGCCGCAGGAGGACACGCCCTGCTTTTAAGGGGCGCGGGGAACTGCGCGACCAGCCCCCACGGCGCCGCACCCGGCAAACAACAGAAACCAAATCCACGAGTAGCCCCACCCCCGACGCCCCCTCGCCCCAATGCCCCCTACGCAGCACACTTGACCAAGGCACCACCGAGGACAAGCCGTTGTCGTCAGATCGCTGTCAGAGGGGGACACACCATGCGGGACAGCCACCGGGCGGAAGCCGAGCGGCTGTTGGTCCGGGCCGTCGAGGAAGAGGTACGGCGGTCCGGGGGGCGTACGGACGGGGGCGTGCTGCTGACGCGGGCGCGCGGCGCGCTGGACGCCATGGCGCAGTCGTCCGCGGAGGAGTACGCGGCGTACACGCGGGCGCTCGACGAGGCGAAGGCCGGACAGCTCACGTTCGGGCAGCGGTACGCCCGGGAGGGCGCCGGAACTCCCTTGCTGGTGGCGGCCGTTGCGGCGGTCGCGGCAGGCGTCGCCGACCTGGCGCTCGGCACCGGCACGGGCACCGCCGTGGGCGCGGCGCTCACTGTGGGCGTCGTGGGCGCCGCCGCGACCGTCCTCAAGGTGACCGCCTCCCATGTGCCCGCCGCCCATCACCGGGCCGGCGCCGTGAGCCAGCCCGGCGGGCCCGAGCAGCTGCGGCTGACCTGGCTGACGGCGCTGGAGGTACGCGGCATCCGCCCGTTCCTCGACCAGCAGCGGGTGCTCAGCGCGTCCACCGGGCCGAAGAAGACGGGACCGAGGCTGCGCGGCAGCGACAAGAGCGCGGCGGCCCGCAGCCGTAGCGTCCTTGAGCAGTCGTTCGCCCAACTCCCGGACCCGGACGAGCCGTTCGCGGGCCGGCGCCAGGAGCTGGCCCGGATCCGGCAGTGGGTGCACGCGGCCCGGGCGAGTACGGAGACCCGGCCGACCCTGGTCGTGCTGCACGGCGCGTCCGGCAGTGGCCGCAGCGCGCTGGCGATCCACGCGGCGCACGATCTGCGGGACCAGTTCCGGGGCGCGTGCGTGGTGGATCTGCGCGGCGACAGCCGGGAGGAGCCGCCGCTGCCCACCCGCGACGCCCTCCTGCACCTGCTGAACCGGCTCGGCGCCTCCCGCGAACAGCTGCTCTTCCGTGAGCGTTCGTCACCGGACCAGCAGGTCAGAAGGCTGGGCGAGCTGTACCACCAGCACCTCACCAGGGTCCCGGTGACCATCGTCCTGGACGACGCCCAGGACCCCGAGCAGGTCCGCACCCTCATCCCCGAGCGCTCCGACAGCCTTGTCATCGCCACCACCCGGCAGCCCCTCGACCTCCCGGCCGATCTGCCCTTCTGGGTCCATCAACTGCCCGTCGAGGCCCTGGACGCGGCAGGCTCGGACGAACTGCTGAGCGCGTCCGCGCAAACAGAACCCGGGCCCCACGAGGCCGAATCCGCCGCCCGAATAAGGGAGTTGTGCGGCGGGCTACCGCTCGCGCTGCGCATCGCCGGTTCCGCGCTCGGCCCGCGCAGCCCGCGCCTGCTGGCGGCGGACCTGGGCGCGTACGGCCCCGTGGAGCCGGTCGAGCGGGTGCTGTGGCTGCGCTACACCGACCAGTCGGAGCAGGCCCGGCGGCTGCTGCGCAGGCTGGCGCTGGCCGGACGCGCCTCGCTGGGCGTCGCCGCTGCCGCGTCTCTGCTGGGCACGGATCAGACGGAGGCGACCCGTCAGCTGGACGCGCTCGCCCGCGCGGGCCTGATCGACCATGTCCGGGGCAGCCGTTACCGGCTGCACGACCTGGTCCGCGCCTTCGCGCAGGCCCGCCTCCTGGACGAGGAGGAACCGGCGGAGCGCACGGCCGCGCAGGAACGTCTCATCGTGAACTACGGCGAGCTGGCCGACTCGGTGCTGCGACTGGTCGACGGCAACATGTCGACCCGCTCGGACCGCTTCAGCCCGCACGGCTTCACCTCCCTCGACGAGGCGCTGCGCTGGCTGGACGACGAGTCGAGCTTCATCACGGCGACCCTGCGGCACGCGGAGGGCGTCAACCAGGCGGCCGTGCTCAACCTCCTGGGCGCCCTGTGCGACTACTGCCTGCTGCGCGGCGACCTCTACCGGCTCGGCGAGATCAGCGAGCTGGCGGAGTCCGTCGACCAGGGTCTGCTGGTCCGCTCGGTGCAGTGGCGTACGGGCATCGCGGCCCGTCAGCTGGGCGAGCTGGACAAGGCGCGTACGACGCTCACCTCGGTCGTCGAGCTGTACATGGAGGCCCATCATGACGCGGGCGCCGCCCGGGCCCTGTGCTCGCTCGGCATCACGCTGCACCACCAGGGCAACCTGGTCGAGGCGGCGGCCAAGCTCCAGGAGGCGCTGGATCTCCAGCAGGCCCCCGAACTGGCGACCGACCGCGCCTGGACGATGCACGCCCTCGCCGCCGTGGAACGCGACCGCTCCCGCCTCGCCGAGGCCTGGGACCTGCTGACCCGCTCCCTGGTCCTGCACCGCGAGGGCGAGTCGATCCACGGCGAGGCGTGGGCCCACTTCCAGCTCGGCCAGCTGGCCCTGCGGATGGGCGACGTACCGCGCGCCGAGACCGAACTGCGCACGGCCCTCGATCTGTACGGCCGTACGCGCGACGCCCGTGGCGAGGCCTGGGCCCTGACCCAGCTGGCGCGGGCCCGGCTGGTCGCCGGGGACGCGTCGGCGGCGGTGGACGGGCTGCGGCAGGCGGCGGCGGTCCACCGGGACAACGAGGACGCGCGCGGCGAGGCCTGGTCGGTCTACTACCTGGGCCAGTCCCTGGAGGAGACCGGCAACCTGGATCTGGCGGTCCGCGAGCTGGAACGTTCCCGCACGATGTTCTCCCGCATCCGGGACGTCTACGGCCTGGCCTGCGCCCGCCATCACTCGGCCCGGGTCACCCGGGACCAGCGGGCGGTCCAGACGGGCTCGCTGCGCAACTCGGGCTTCGCCCGGCAGCTCCTGGTGGACGCCCGCGCCGACTTCCAGCGCATCGGGGTGGCCCACGGCGAGGCCTGGACCTGTCTGGAGCTGGCGGTGGTCGACGCGGGCAACTCCCGCACCCAGCAGGCGCTCGCCCTGTGCGACGAGGCGATCGGCCTGTTCACCTCGTACGGCGACCGGCGCGGCGAGGACTGGGCCCGCTTCCTGCGCTGCACCCTGCTGCCGTACGCGGCCCCCGGCGGCGTCGACATCGGTACGGCCGTGGCCCAGGAGGAGCTGTCCCAGCTCTCCCGCGCCCGCCACCCGTCCCGCGACGAGAAGCTCGACGACTTCGCCGAGGCCTACCAGCTCCTTCTGGAGCGGGGTGTGGCCCTGGAGTCGGGCTGGCAGGCGTGGCGCCTGGGCATGATCCCGAACCGGCACGCCCGGGAGGTCATGGGGGTGCCGGTGGCGGCGGCCGGTCAGCGGTAGGGACGCGGAGGTGAGCCGCACCGGGTGCCGGGCACCCGGTGACACGCCTCACTCCCGCGGGGAACCCTTGGCCGCCGCCCCCTTGACGGCTTCCTTGGGTGCTTCCTCGACGGCACCGGAGGTCTCTTCGGCCTCCGGTGTCTCCTTGAACTCGATCCTGCCCATCTGCTTGTTCATCGACTTCATCAGGCCCCACACCGCGAGAGCCATCACCGCGAACACGATGAAGCCGAGGACACCGGGGGTCACCTTGTCCTCGTCGACCTCCGCCGCGAGCGGGACGAGATGCGTCATTGCCAGGCTTGCGCTTGCGCTCATGTCAGGCATTGTCGCGGATGCCCGCAAAGAGGTCGTCCTCGGGGAGGGAAGTGTCCACGAACGACTTCGCCAGCTCGTACTCCTCCGTCGGCCAGACCTCCCGCTGGAGCTCCAGCGGCACCCGGAACCAGCCCCCGTCGGGGTCGATCTGGGTGGCGTGCGCGAGCAGCGCCTTGTCACGGATCTCGTAGAACTCCGCGCACGGAACGTGCGTGGTCAGCGTGCGCTCGGTGCGCTCGAACTCCGACCACCGCTTCAGCCAGTCCCCGTACGGCGACTCCATCCCGCGCTCCAGCAGCGCGTTGTGCAGCGCCTCGGTACGCGGCCGGTTGAAGCCCTGGTTGTAGTACAGCTTCTGCGGCTGGTAGGCCGGGCCGTACTCCGACTCCGGGTAGGTCTCGGTGTCGGCCGCGCCCTCGAAGGCCACCATCGAGATCTTGTGGGTCATGATGTGGTCGGGGTGCGGGTACCCGCCGTTCTCGTCGTACGTCGTGATCACCTGCGGGCGGAACGAGCGGATCTGCTTGACCAGCTCCCCGGCCGCCTTGTCCACGTCCTCCAGGGCGAAGCAGCCTTCGGGGAGCGGGGGCAGCGGGTCGCCCTCCGGCAGGCCGGAGTCGACGAAGCCGAGCCACTCCTGCTTGATGCCGAGGATCTCGCGGGCCTCGTCCATCTCCTTCTTGCGTACCTCGTGGATGTGCTCCTCGATGTACTTGTCGCCCTGCAGCTTGGGGTTGAGGATGGAGCCGCGCTCCCCGCCGGTGCAGGTCACGACCAGCACGTCCACCCCCTCGGACACGTACTTCGCCATGGTGGCCGCACCCTTGCTCGACTCGTCGTCGGGGTGCGCGTGCACGGCCATCAGTCGCAGCTGGTCAGTCAAGACTCAATCCTCGTAAGTCGGCGCCCGGTGTGAACGGGTGCGATGAGCGGCTTCTATAGTGACCGAACCGAGCGGCCAATAATTCCGGGGCCCGGCTTTCCAGGGCCCGCGCGGAGAGGACGATCATGAGTACGGCGACCACGCGACCGCCCGAGGGACGGTACGGCCGCTCCACGGACGAGCGCGCCGACCGCAAGCTCAGGATCGCCGCCGCCGTCCTCGGAGGGGTACTGCTCGTCGTGCTCGGCTGGTTCGGCTACCACTATGTCGTCGGCAACAAGATCAGCGCCGAGATCATCACCTTCAAGACGTACAGCACCTCGGTGAAGGTTCACCTGGAGGTCCGCAAGGACTCCGGCACCAACGGCTACTGCACGGTCCGCTCCCAGGCCGAGAACGGCGCCGAGGTCGGCCGCGCCGACTTCCGCTTCGACGGCGACGCCACCCGGATCGACCAGGTCGTCACCCTCCGTACGACGTCCCAGGGCACCTCGGCCGAGCTGCTCGGCTGTCACGCCGACTGAGGCCGCCGCCAGGGCCTGGACCAGGGCCGTCATCGGGGTCACTCTCATCACATAAGCGCTGACCTGCGTCGATGTTTTTCTGATGGCTTATGTCCTCCCCCTGCCGCCGCCGAATTGTTAGGCTCGTGGTTTCGCCCATCCGAGAAGGAACATTCTTCTGGGTAGGGCGATGCTTTGTATTCCCAGTACCTACGAGGAGCACCTGTGACCCAGACCAGCGAGAACGTCACCTGGCTGACCCAGGAGGCGTACAACAAGCTCAAGAACGAGCTTGAGCACCTTACTGGTCCTGCGCGCACGGAGATCGCCGCCAAGATCGCCGCTGCGCGTGAGGAGGGCGACCTGCGCGAGAACGGCGGGTACCACGCGGCCAAGGAGGAGCAGGGCAAGCAGGAGCTCCGTGTGCGCCAGCTGACCCAGCTCCTGGAGAACGCGAAGGTCGGCGAGGCTCCGGCGGCGAACGGCGCGGTGGCGCCCGGCATGGTCGTGACCATCGCCTTCGACGGCGACGAGGACGACACGCTGACCTTCCTGCTCGCCTCCCGCGAGTACGCCAGCTCCGACATCGAGACCTACTCCCCGCAGTCCCCGCTGGGCCGCGGAGTGAGCGACAAGAAGGTCGGCTCGGACGCCCAGTACGAGCTGCCCAACGGCAAGCTCGCCTCCGTGAAGATCCTGAAGGCCGTCCCCTACCAGAGCTGAGGCTCCACCCCTTCGCAGTCCCCCGCATCAGCCCTTACGAGCCCCCGGCGCCTTTCCGACGCCGGGGGTTTCGTCATACCCGGGGCGCCGTCATACCGCGGCCGAGCGGTACTTGCGGACCGCCAGGGTCCTGAATATGAGGACGATCAGGACCGAGTAGATGACCGAGGCCCACACCGGGTGCTGCATGGGCCAGGCGTCCGACGGCGAGACTCCGGGGTTGCCGAACAGGACGCGGCAGGCCTGCACGGTGGCGCTGAACGGGTTCCAGTCGGCGACGTGCTGCAGCCAGGGAGTCATCCGGCTGGAGTCCACGAACGCGTTGGAAATGAAGGTCACCGGGAAGAGCCAGATCAGCCCGCCGGAGGTGGCTGCCTCCGGGGTGCGGACGCTCAGGCCGATGAGCGCCCCGATCCAGGTGAACGCATAGCCGAGGAGCAGCAGCAAGCCGAAGCCTGCCATGACCTTGCCGAAGTTGGTGGACACCTCGGAGCCGGGACGCCAGCCCACCAGAAGCGCGACCACGGCCAGGACGAGCAGGGTCAGCGCGGTCTGTACGAGGTCGGCGATGGTGCGACCGGTGAGCACCGCGCCACGGGCCATGGGCAGGGAGCGGAAGCGGTCCACGAGGCCCTTGTGCATGTCGTCGGCGATGCCCGCTCCGGCACTGGCGGTGGCGAAGGTGACAGTCTGCGCGAAGATGCCGGCCATCAGGAAGTTCTTGTAGACGTCCGCGTCGGTGGAGCCGCCGATGTTCATCGAGCCGCCGAAGACGTACGTGAAGAGGACCACGAACATGATCGGCTGGATCAGCCCGAAGACGATCATCTCGGGAATCCGGCTCATGCGGATCAGGTTCCTGCGGGCAATGACCAGGGAGTCGTTCACGGCGCTCACTTGACGGTCTCCTTTCCGCTCTGATTCCCGTCCTGTTTCCCGCCCGGCCTTCCGCTCTCCCGGCCGTTCTCCTCTTCCTTGACCTCGGCCAGGTGGCCCGTCAGGGAGAGGAAGACGTCGTCGAGGGTGGGGCGGCGCAGGCCTATGTCGTCGATCTCGATGCCGCGGGTGTCCAGTTCCCGGATGACCTCGGCGAGGAGCTTGGCGCCGCCGGTGACGGGCACGGTGAGCTTGCGCATGTGTTCCTGGACGGTGACCTCGCCCTGGCCCTTGCCGAAAGCGTTGAGCACCTCGGACGCGGTCGTCATGTGCTCGCGCTCGTGCACGACGACCTCGACGCGCTCGCCGCCGGTGCGGGCCTTGAGCTGGTCGGAGGTGCCGCGGGCGATGACCCGGCCGTGGTCGACCACCGCGATGTCGTGCGCGAGATGGTCGGCCTCCTCCAGATACTGGGTGGTCAGCAGCAGTGTCGTCCCGCCGGAGACCAACTGCTTGATGACCTCCCACAGTTGCTGGCGGTTGCGCGGGTCGAGTCCGGTCGTCGGCTCGTCCATGAACATCACCGGCGGCGAGACGACCAGGGCCGCCGCGAGGTCGAGCCGACGGCGCATACCGCCGGAATAGGTCTTCGCGGGGCGGTCGGCGGCGTCCGCGAGATGGAACTGCTCCAGCAGTTCGACCGCGCGGGCCTTCGCCGCCTTCGCCCTCATCTGGTACAGCTGACCGACCATCTGGAGGTTCTCGCGGCCGGTCAGATACTCGTCGACCGCCGCGAACTGGCCGGAGAGGCCGATCGAGCGGCGGACGGCGTCGGGGTGCTTCAGGACGTCGATGCCCGCGACGACCGCCGAGCCGCGGTCGGGCCGCAGCAGGGTCGTCAGACAGCGGACCGTGGTGGTCTTGCCCGCTCCGTTCGGCCCGAGCAGGCCGAGGACCGTGCCCTCCGGGACGTCCAGATCGACGCCGTCCAGAGCCCTTACGTCACCGAAGGTCTTCACCAGGCCTTCGGCATAGATGGCGCCTGGCATATCCGTTCTCCACGTCGTTGGGGATTACCGCAAGAAGCCTAGATTTTCTCGTTTGCCCCACCCGACGACCACGAGGAGCATGGGAGGGCAGGGCCTTCGCGTGACACACACCATAACGCGATGTATCGCGCCTCTCAATGCATTTTTCCCGGGTCCACCCGTCCGAGTGAGAGCAGCGCCCCGACCTCAGTCGATGACCGTGTAACCGGCCTCGCGCAGCGCCAGTCCGACCTCGGCGCAGTGCTCCGGACCCTTCGTCTCCAGGTGCAGTTCGACCTCCGCCTCCGTGAGCCCGAGCCGCGGATCGGTCCGGACATGGCTCACGTCGAGGACATTAGCGTCGACCACTGACAACACCCCGAGCAGAGTCGCGAGGGCGCCCGGCCGGTCCGTCAGCCGCAGCCGGACCGCCAGGTAGCGGCCCTGCGCCGCCATGCCGTGGCGCAGGATGCGCTCCAGGAGCACCGGGTCGACGTTGCCGCCGGACAGCACCGCGACGACCGGTCCCTCGAAGGCCCCCGGCTCACTCAGCAGCGCCGCGACCGGGCTCGCCCCCGCCGGTTCCACGACGAGCTTGGCGCGCTCCAGGCAGAGCAGCAGCGCGGCCGACAGCTCGTCCTCGCTGACCGTGCGGACCTCGTCCACCAGGTCGCCGATGATCCCGAACGGCACCGCGCCGGGCCGCCCGACCTTGATCCCGTCGGCCATCGTGACCGGGTTCGCGACCGACACCGGCCGCCCGGCCGCCAGCGAGGGCGGATACGCCGCCGCGCCCGCCGCCTGCACGCCCACGATCCGTACGTCGGGCCGCACCGACTTCACGGCGACCGCGATCCCCGCGGCCAGACCGCCGCCGCCGATCCCGACCACGATCGTGCGTACTTCGGGGCACTGTTCCAGGATCTCCAGGCCCACCGTGCCCTGCCCCGCGATGATGTCGGCGTGGTCGAAGGGGTGGATGAACACCGCGCCCGTCCGGTCCGCGTGCTCCTGGGCGGCGGCCAGCGTCTCGTCGACGACCTGCCCGTGCAGCCGCACCTCGGCGCCGTACTCACGGGTGGCACTGATCTTCGGGAGCGGGGCGCCGTGCGGCATGAACACCGTGGCACGCACCCCGAGCAGCGCCGATGCCAGCGCGACCCCCTGCGCGTGGTTGCCGGCACTGGCCGCGACGACACCGGCGGCCCGCTCCTCGGGCAGCAGCCCGGCGATACGGACGTACGCGCCCCGCAGTTTGAAGGAACCGGTCCGCTGGAGGTTCTCGCACTTGAAGTGGACCGGCGCGCCCACCAGCTGGGTCAGATGCCTGCTGCCCTCCATGGCCGTCACCCGCGCCACGCCCAGGAGCATCTTCTGTGCACCGCGTACGTCGTCGAGAGTGACAGGCCTCGGGGAGCGCAAGGAGTCAGCCGTGCTGTAGCTCATGACTCAAGTCTCGCAGTTCACAGGCGCGGACTCGCGGTGTGACCAAGCTCCGAGACCGGTTTCCGCAGCGTCGGTACGGCCCGCCTTCCGGCCGCGTACCCTGTCCCCCAACCCAGCACCCCCTTTCATGAAGTGAGCCCCCGGCCATGCCCACAACACCTGAAATGTCGATGGACATGACGACCGTCGGTGACACCGGTCTCCTCGACACGTTGCAGCACGAGGTCGCGGTGTTCGCGCGCCGTGCCGAACAGACCCGGCTCGGGGGAGTCGGGCAGGTGCGCAACTCGATGGACCGCGCCGCGTATCTGCTGCTCAACCGCCTCGACAAGGAAGGCCCGATGGGCGTCAAGGCGCTCGCCGCGAGCATGGGCATCGACTCGTCGACGGTCACCCGGCAGGTGGCGCCGCTCGTCGACACGGGCCTCGTCAAGCGCACCTCGCACCCCGAGGACGGGCGCGCGGTGGTCCTGCAACTGTCCCCGCGCGGGCTGTCACGGCTGGAGGAAGTACGGTCGTCGAGGCGCCAGTTGATGGCCGAGCTGACGCAGGAGTGGACACCGGAGGAGCGCGACGCGTTCTGCACGCTCCTCACGCGCTTCAACACAGCGCTCTCGGCCCGTCAGGCCGCCCAGGGCATCCCGGTGGGGGAACCGGAGTCCGCTTCCTGAGCACCGCCTGCTTCCCGACTCTTGACCGGCGGGCGACATCTGGCCTCAGATGAGACCGGGTCCTTGTCGTACGGCGGGAGGCGCGGTGCGAGAACGGCAGGTGTCCCAGGGTGCCGGCCGGGCCAGGGACTTCGAGGCGTTCGTCGCGGGAGCGGCGGGCCGGCTGCTGCACGCCGCCACGCTGCTCACGGCTGAGGCGCCGCACGACAACCCGCGCGCGCGGCGCCTGCTCACGTACGCCTTCGCGCACACGTACGCGTGCTGGGACCGGATGCGCGGCGAGGACCCGTACGACAGGACCCGCCAGTATCTGGCCGTCCGCTTCGCGCGCGGGGCGTGGCACCAGTACGGCGGTCTCGGCCGGGCCCGCCCGCATCCCGGCAGCGCCCTGGCCGTGCTCACCCCCCAGCAGCGGCTGATCATGGTCCTGCGGCTGTACGAGGGGGTCGGCGAGGAGCAGACGGCTGCGCTGCTCGGCCTGCCCACGGAGCGCGTGCACGCGATCTGCGACCGGGCGACGGCGACGCTGCTGCATCCGCCGCGCAAGCCGGCGCCCACGGTGGCCGGGCGGAAGGTGGTGCCGTCGTGAGCCGCCGGGACCGGGAGGCCGCCGCGCGGCACCTCATGGAGGGCACGCCGCCTCCGGTGCCGCCCGACCTGTACGTGGAGGTCGTACGGCGTGGCAGCCGCATGCTGCGGCGCAGACGGGCGGTACGGCGGCTGATGTGGCTGCTGCTGTGCGCCGCGGTGGTCGTCTTCGCGGTGTGGGCGGCGACGGTCCAGCCCTGGGTGGAGCCGCCGTCGGAGACGACTCCACCCCTGACGGGCTGGTGAGGCGGGGGTAGGTCAGCCGAGGGCCTGCTGGAGGTCCTCCAGGAGGTCGTCGACGTTCTCGATGCCCACGGAGAGGCGTACGAGGTCGCCCGGGACCTCCAGGGCCGATCCGGCGACGGACGCGTGCGTCATGCGTCCCGGGTGCTCGATCAGGGACTCCACGCCGCCGAGGGACTCGCCGAGGGTGAACACCTTGGCGCGGTTGCAGACCTCGACGGCCGCCTCCTCGCCGCCCTGGACCTGGAACGACACCATGCCGCCGAACGACCGCATCTGCTTGGCGGCGACCTCGTGACCAGGGTGCTCCGGGAGCCCCGGGTACAGAACACGCGTCACGCGCGCGTGCCGGGTGAGCATGTCGGCGACCTTGGTGGCGTTCTCGCTGTGCCGGTCCATCCGTACGGAGAGCGTCTTGGCGCCGCGCAGCACCAGCCAGGAGTCGAAGGGCCCGGCGACCGCGCCCATGGCGTTCTGGTGGTACGCCAGCTCCTCGCCGAGTTCCTGGTCGGCGGTGATCAGCGCGCCGCCGACGACGTCCGAGTGGCCGCCCATGTACTTGGTCAGCGAGTGCACGACGACGTCCGCGCCGAGCGCCAGCGGCTGCTGGAGGTAGGGCGTGGCGAAGGTGTTGTCGACGACGAGCCGGGCGCCGGCCTCGCGGGCGATCTGGGCGACGGCGGCGATGTCGGTGATGCCGAGGAGGGGGTTGGAGGGCGTCTCCACCCACACGGCCTTGGTCTTCGGGGTGAGCGCGGCCCGTACGGCGGCGGGGTCGCTGGTGTCGGCGACCGACCACTCCACGCCCCACCGGGCGACGACCTTCGCGAACAGCCGGAACGTGCCGCCGTACGCGTCGTTGGGGATGACCACGTGGTCGCCGGGGCTGAGCAGCGTACGCAACAGGCAGTCCTCGGCCGCCAGTCCGGACGCGAACGCGAGACCACGGCGACCGCCCTCCAGGGCCGCGAGGTTCTCTTCGAGGGCGGTACGGGTCGGATTGGCGCTGCGGCTGTACTCGTAACCGCCGCGCAGCCCGCCGACGCCGTCCTGCTTGTAGGTCGAGACCTGGTAGATCGGCGGGACGACCGCGCCGGTGAGGGGATCCGCGGTGTTGCCCGCGTGGATCGCGAGGGTCTCGAAGTGCTGACTGATGTGCCTGTCGCTCATGAGGACCGAGCGTAGTCCGCTCACGGGATTGGTGACGGCCACTGGGGGCGAGGAAATCCGGGCAGCCGTGGGCCTTGCCTTGGACCGGGTTGGCCAATTGTCAGACCCGTCTGGTTCGCTTGTGGCATGCAGATTCTCTGGGTCCTGATGGCGCTGGTCATGATCGGCTTCGTGGTGTTGCCGCTCGTGCGGCGCAGGCGTGCCGGTATTCAGCAGGTCGCGCCCGGTGACCCGGACGCGGCGGACCCGGCGAACTACGGCTTCGCCCGGCAGGAGGCGCTGGACATCCGGATGCCCGGCCCCGACCAGGATCTGCTTGATGTCCTTGACGTCGTGCAGCGTTCGCAGGACTACAGAGCGGCGTCGCAGCTGCTCATCGGCACCGAGAAGGACGGCGAGCGGCGCTGGCAGCGCGTGCAGGCCTTCGCGGGCGCCGCGTCGCTGGAGCTGCAGCAGCGCCCCGGCGGGGTGAGCGAGTCGCCGGGCGGGCAGTGGCTGCGGGTGTGGCGGACGGAGGCGCCCAAGGACGCGGGCGGCGCGGCCGTGCACGCGGAGTTCCTGGTGCAGCAGGCGTGGCGGACGTCGACGCCCGGCACGGACGAGTTCCGGATCATCATGGAGGAGGCGAAGGCGGCGTGCGACGAGGCGGCGCTCCTCTCCCCCGGTGACCCCGTCCCGTACATCGTCGAGCTGTCGGTGGCACGCGGACTGGCGTACTCCCGGCCGGAGTTCGAGCAGCTCTGGCTGAAGATCCTCGACCGCGCGCCGGAGCACATGGGGGCGCATCTCGCGGCCCTGCACTACTGGTGCGAGAAGTGGCACGGCTCGCGCGAGCTGGCGATGTCGTTCGCGGAAGCGGCGGCGGCCCGGGCCCCGCAGGGCTCGCTGCTGGCGGCGATGCCTTTGTTCGCGGTGTTCGAGCACCTCCCCGAGGTGAACCTGGTCAGCGGTTTCTACCAGAGCGAGGTCGTGACGAAGGCGGTCCACGGCGCGCTGTTCGCGGTCCACGCAGCCCGCCCGGACGACCCGATGCTGGCCCACGTACGCCACCTGCTGATCTTCTTCCTGGTGCGCTCCGAGCGCTGGGCGGAGGCCATGAACCAGCTGGTGCACGTCGACGGCCATGTGGGCGCCCTCCCGTGGACCCTCACCGCCGACCCGGCGGCCGAGTTCGCGATCTACCGCGCGCTGGCGGTGGCGGGGTACGAGGCGAACGGGGGAAGCCCGGCGACGCTGCTGCGGTGAGGCGAGGCGAGGTCGGGAGGTGAGACAGGGGGCTGGAGGGGCTCCCTCGTAGCCCCTCCACACCAACCCCCCTGGGGTAGCGGGGGGCGTACATACACACCCTCAGGGGACATGAGCGTCCGGTGGCATGGCCATGTCTTGCCTGCCACCGTGCCCGTACGCGATACTCCGCTTTCCCCCACCCGCCGGTCATGACCCCACCGCTCGGCCGCGCGCCCTTTCCACCGTCCCCGTTCCCCGTGGAGGGATCCCGGCCCGATGGGCTCGACCCTGCGCGCGCTGCGCGCTCTCGTACTGCTCGCCGGCTTCTATCTGCTCGGCGTGCTCCTGCTGGCGGTGCTCGCCGGCGCCGACTACCTGCTCTTCGCGCACACCCCGGCCGCCGTCGCGACGAAGCTGGCCGTCGTCTCCGTACTGCTGGCGGTTCCGCTGGTCCGCGGGCTGCTGATGCTCCGTACGCCGAAGGGCGAGGAGCCTTCCGGGCTGCCCGTCACGGAGGCCGACGAGCCCGAACTCTGGCGTACCGTGCGGGAGTTGGCCGACCAGGTCGGCACCCGCGCCCCGTCCCGCATCGTCCTCATGGGCGACGCCAACGCCGCCGTCAGCGAGGACGCACGGCTGCTCGGCCTGTTCCCCGGGCCGCGCCGGCTCTACCTCGGCGTACCCCTCATGCAGGGTCTGACCGAGGCCCAGCTGCGCGCGGTCCTCGCCCATGAACTCGGCCACTACGCCGGCTCCGACACCCGCCTCGCCGCCCTCACCCTGCGCGGACGTACCCAACTCCTGCGCACGATACGGAACTTCGAGGAGCGCGCGGGCAGCACGGAGGCCCGGGAACGCACCCGGCAGGAGCGGAAGAACGCCAAGGCCGAGGCGAAGGGCAAGGAGACGCGGGAGGTCGACACGGGCCACGCGGGCGTCACGTACCGCGCGATGGCCCGGATCTACACCGCGTACGCCAAGCTGTACCTGCGCGCCACGCTCGCCGACTCCCGCCGCCAGGAGTACGCCGCCGACGCCTCGGCCGCCCGGATCGCCGGCCGCGACGCCACCGCGTCCGCACTGCGCGAAATCCCGGTCCTGGAGGGCGCGTTCGGGTTCTACGTGCGCTGCTACGCCACCCTCGGCACCGACGCCCGGCTACTGCCGCCGCCCGGTGAGGTGTTCGGCGGCTTCGGCCGGATGCTCTCCGCCCGTCAGCTCGAACTGGCGGGCCTGCGCAGCGAGTTGCCGACGGAGCCGACATCGCCGTACGACTCCCATCCGCCGATCGCCGACCGCGTACGCCGTATCGAGCTGCTCCCCGCCGACGGCCGCGCGGACGAAGCCCACGGCGCGGCCATCGCGCTCCTGGCCGACGAGGAGCGGGCGTACGCGGCGCTGGAGGACGCGGTACTGACGGACGAGGTACGGCAGTTCAGGCGTACCGCCGACTGGCAGGACCTCCTCGACGGCGCGATGGCGGCCAACCTCGCCGCGCTCAACACCCCGTTGCACCGGGCACTGGCCCTGTACACGAAGGCCGGCCCGACTCTCCCGGCCCTTCTCACCCTCATCGACGACGGCCAACTGTGGCAGCTGGCCCGCCGGTTGCCGCTGTCGGACGAGGCGGTCGCGGCGAAGGGGCGGGCGTTCCGTGAGTTCGTACGCCCGACGCTGCACAACTCGCTGCACAGCATGGTGATGGCGGAGTTCAGCGCGCGGTCGCGGATGCGCTGGGAGTTCTCCTGGGAGCAGTCGGCGAAGGCGCGGCTGCTCCCGGCGCCGGGCAGCGGTACACCGGCCGATAGCCCTTCCGAGCTCGACGCCTCGATCGGCGCGGCGGTGGACAGGGCCCTCGCCGACCACCCGGACACCGCCCCGCTGCGCGCCCTGCTTCCCCCCGCTCCCCGCTCCCCCCGAGAAACGGACGCCCCCCGATGACCGTACTGCTGTGGATTCTGGGCGTCCTGGCCGTGCCCACGCTGATCGTGGTGTTGTGGCTGGGCGGGGTGGTCGTGAAGGAGTTCTTCGTCCAGGTGACGGCGACGGGTGCGGAGGCCGCCGCGCAGCTCGGGTTCCTGTCGGCCGAGCGACAGAACACGGAGTACGCAGGGCCGCTGCCGGAAGGCTGGGAGACGGCGCTCGACGCGGTGCGGGGCGGGGGCAACGGCGGCTGGAAAGCAGCCGCGGAACTGCTGCGGGGTATCGGCCAGGACTGGGAACGCCGTTCCCTCGCCTCGTATCTGCTGGCGGAGATCGCGGCCGGGGACGACGGCTGGCTGCTCGCCTGGGAGGCCGAAGGCCCCCAGGGCACCGGCGACCCGGACGCGGCCCTGGTCCGCGCCCGCAGCACGGTGATCCTCGCCTGGGACATCCGGGGCGACAAGCTGGCCCGCCACACGACGGGCGAACAGTTCGCGGGCTTCCACCGGCTGCTGCAGCGCTCCCGCGAGGAGATAGCCAGGGCCGCGGCGCTCAACCCCGACGACCCGACCCCGTACGTCACGGAGATCTGGACCGCGCTCGGGCTCGGCTACCCGCACTCCGAGATGGACAAGCTGTGGTCGGAACTCACCGCCCGCGACCCGCACCACTACGAGGCCCACTTCTCGGCGCTGCAGTACTGGTGCAAGAAGTGGCGTGGCTCGGAGCAGATGGCGACGGAGTTCGCCGAGCGGGCGGTGGCGTCCGCTCCCCTGGGCAGCCTGTTGACCGTCCTCCCCCTGATCGTCCACTTCGAGCACGACGGCTCGGTCGGCAGTGCCACCGACCGCACCCCCGAGATGATCGCCCGGGTCGACGCCGGCCTGGCCGACGCCGCAGCCGCCGACCCGGCACACCCGCGCCTCCCGGAGCTGCGGCACCTGCTGGCGTACTACCTCTCCCGCCAGGACCGCGACGAGGCCGCCGTCGAGCAGTTCAAGCTGGTGGACGGGTACGTGAATGCGCTGCCATGGCGCTACGACGACGGGATGACGGCGCGCTACTGCCGTCTCCGGAACCAGTCCGCGCAGGCAGCCGTATCGGCGGCAAGGTACGAGTAGGCGGAGGCGCGCCGACCACTTCGGACCCGGTCGGCGGAGCCTAGACCGACCGGCCGGGGCTCCGCCTTCCGCCGGGCCACGTCGCGATCAGCCCTCCGCGCGGGCGGGCAGCCGCCATCCCGGGCGCGGGAAGTGGCAGGTGTAGCCGTCCGGGTAGCGCAGCAGGTAGTCCTGGTGCTCGGGCTCGGCCTCCCAGAAGGGGCCGACCGGCTCGACCTCGGTGACGACCTTGCCCGGCCACAGCCCGGAGGCGTCCACATCCGCGATCGTGTCCTCGGCGATCCGCTTCTGCTCGTCGTCCACGTAGTAGATGGCGGAGCGGTAGCTGAGGCCGATGTCGTTGCCCTGGCGGTTCCTGGTGCTCGGGTCGTGGATCTGGAAGAAGAACTCCAGGATCGCGCGGTAGTCGGTCGCCTCGGGGTCGAAGAGGATCTCGATGGCCTCCGCGTGCGTGCCGTGGTTCCGGTACGTCGCGTTCGGCACATCCCCGCCGGTGTATCCGACCCGGGTCGCCGTCACGCCCGGGAGTCGGCGGATCAGGTCCTCCATCCCCCAGAAGCATCCGCCCGCCAGCACGGCCCTCTGCGTCTGCGCGCCCATTGAGGCTCCTCCACTTTCTGTCAGCTCGATCACTCGCGGGCTGCTCGGCTCACACACCACCGGCATCCCCGGCCCACTCCCCTCAACGCACGAGCCCGCCAGGCGATTCCGCACCCACCAGACCGGTCCTGGCCTGCCCCTGCCGTGCCTTGCCCTGCCGGTGCTCTCAGTGGCAGTCGTCGTAGCGGTGGGCGTACGGGAGATCGGGGCATCGGCGGTACAGGAAATGGATCCTCGCCCCCGTCCGGGACCGGGCAGACGGACACGGCGACGTAGCGGAACTCGCGCCCTGATCCGTCCACCTGTGAGTACGGCTTCCAGTCGAGTACGCACCACCTTGACCGGCGGCTCCGAGCACGTCCTGCTGTCTGCTCGACCTACTCCACATCGATCCCGTAGTCCTGGACAAGTTGCTCCAGGCCGCCCGCATAGCCCTTGCCGCCGAGGACGAAGTCCCAGTCCCCGTTGGACCTTCGGCGGAAGGAGCCGAGTACCAAGGCGGTCTCGCCGGACCGGCCGTCGGAGACCTCAAGGCGTCCCAGCTCGGCCATCCCCGGGTCTAGGAGCCGGATACAGGCGTCCGTGAAGCCGGAGAGGTCTGCGTCCGGATTGACCTCCGGGTCGATGGCGGCCACGAGCACGAACCGGTCGGCGGTCTCCGGCAGCCCGTCGAAGGTCACGCAGATCGCGGCCTTGTCGGGTGCGGCGGCGGGGAGGGCTCGTACCGCGCCGTCGGGTGTCTGGTGGTTGTTGAAGAAGACGAAGTGATCATCGCTGAGTACGCGGTTGCCGTGGCAGACGAGAGCGCACACGTCCAAGGCAACGCTTCCGGTCCACGACATGCCCAGGATGTTGTAGTCAGCGGGCAGCTGTGGGTCCGGACCTGCTGGCGTCGGTCGTGCCGCGGCCGGACGCCCGCCCCCCTCACCGAGTCGCCCCCGCAGCCCGTGCCGATGCAGCAGATCGACCAGCTCCGCGCCCGAGATCAGTTCCAGGGGTTTGCCGTTGGCGAAGGTGTGTGAGCCGGGGCCGAACCCCGATGTCGTCACGAGGACGCCCTTGTTGGCACCGGCGTCCTGCACGGTCCCGTACAAGTCACGTACAGCGGTGGGTGGCACCGTGTTGCGGTAGCGCTTCACCTGTACGACGATCTTGCCGCCGCGAATCGGTGTCGGATCGTGCGCGTTGACATCCACACCGCCGTCGTTCGAGCGCTGCGTGGTCACCGCCCGCATCCCCATGGCCCGGAAGAGATCGGCGACGAGATCCTCGAATGCGACCGGATCCATGTCGAACAGGTCCGGTTCCTCATCGTTGTCGCTGCCGTGAGCCACCACAGGATTGCCGACATCTTGCGGCCGTCGACTCGGTCGTACGGGAGTGAGCTGGTCCGGCCGCGCCGAAAGCTGCCCTCGGAGTCCGTCGGTCAGGCAGCTGACCGCGTCCACCTGGGCCAGATGAAGTTCACGGAACGACGACGCCGAAGCCATCGCCGTCGCGAGGAAGATGTGGCCGCGTTGGCCCGTCGTCGGGTCGTGTTCGTCCACGAACCCGTTCAAGGACACCGACTCCAGCGCGCCCAGCTGGTCTGCGGCGAACAGCTCGTGCAGGACGAGCAGCACGCACTGCGCGAGCACCTCCCGGTACAGAGCACGGCGTTGGCCCGCCGGGCGGGGAGTCTCCTTGTCCTGGTCGAGGGACGACACGTACCGCACGGACTTCGCTTCGGGGACCACTCCGTATCCGGGCAGCTCCCAGTCGAGAACCAGTTGTCGAGCCGCCGCGTCGTACGCCGCCGAGATCTGGCGAGGGAAGTCCTCGGGCCAGGTGCCCGACGAATAGAGAGCGGCGGAGAAGTACTCGACCACCGAACCGGGGTCTCTCCGTCCGACGCCTTCGGTCACTTCGCGGATTTCGGCGTTGTGCCGACGAGTCTCCGCGAGCTGAGCGCCGGCCCACTGCTCGTACTCCCGCTGAGACGTGGCGAGTTGCTGCTGGCGCTGAGTCTCCGCGGCCTGTGCGGCCTGCCAGTCCCTCTCGAAGCGCGCCCGTGCTTCGGCCTGGGCTTGCGCGCGACGGCTCGCGGTCCAGCCGCCCTGCGCCTGGTACTGATCCGGGCTCGGCATGGTCACGGAGTAGGCCAATGATCCGGGGGCGAACGGCTGGACCTCCTCGGCCCGCATGATCGCCGCAGCGGTGAAGGCCGGTGCCTGACAGCCGACGGCCAGCAGACCTTGCAACGACGCGACCTGTCCGTCCAGTTCCTCCGTACGACGCTGTGCCTCCGCCTGGCGGTACTCCCGATGGCTCTGAGCGGCTCGCCTCTGATAGGCCCGCGCCTGCTGTTCTTCTTGTCTCCGCTGTCTGACCACGGCCTGCGACTGGCGCTGCTGCTGCCGCTGCATCTCAGCCCAGATGCCGACAGAACCAGTAGAGCGACGACTCATGTGCTGCATGCCCTCCCCAGGACGTTGGCAGCCGAAAACCTTCGGTTGTCCCCACAACCCGCTGTAACCAGACGACTCTACCCAGCAATCACCGCCTCGCATATCCACTCGTCAAAGGCGGCCCACTTCGTCATACCCGCAGGTCAACATGACTGGCGAGTAACCGGTCCCGAGGAGAGTTGAGGACCGAGTACTCGATCTGGCAGGTGGAGGAACACAGCGGTCCCCGGTGCCTGATGGCACCGGGGACCGGGGACCGCCGCGTTACGTCACTTCTGGCCCTGGAGCCAAGGAAGTTGACGAGCCGCGACTACTTGGCGGGCTTGTAGAACGTGTACGTAGCCGAGTACGGGACGCTCGTCTGGTCCGTGCCCGTGCAAGCCGTGGTCGGGGCCACTCCGCCTTGGGTGTTGAGGCGCTGGATGTAGGAGACGTCCGCGAAGACGCCGGTGCCGCGTGTGGCGGTGGACTGGAGGAGGAGTTCCGGGATCGTGCCCGTCTTGGGGGAGTTGGCGATGGCGGCGGCGTTGACCGCGCTGCCGTCCACCGTGGACACCCAGACCGGGCCACGGGAGTGGAGGGCGACCGTGCGGCGGGAGCGGTCGTTCTTGGCCCAGAGGGTGGCGGCCGGCTCCAGCAGCTTCCAGGCGCCGTCCGTGCAGGTGTAGGTCTGGACTCCTTCGGCGGAGAAGACGCCGGTCAGTCTGTTGCCGTCCGGGACCTTCAGTGCGGCGGGAGCGTCGACGACGGGACGGACCGTCTGCGCGGGAGCGGCCTGACCGACCGTCGCGCCCAGGAGCGTGCCGGTGGATGCGGCGGCGAGAGCCGTGGTGGTGAGGATGATTCGCTTGGCGAGTTTCATCGGGTTTGTCTCCAGAACGTTTCTGAACTCTGAGCTGTGAACTGCCAGTTGAGAACTGCCAGCTGTGAACTGCCAACTGTGAGCTGCCGGCTGTGAATTGCGAACTGCGGCGCGGGTGCGGTTCCGAATTCGCTCATGTTCCTGTGCCGTGGGGATCAACAACGAGAACGTGAACGAGTCGTGGGCATCACGTCCCCGTGGCGATCATCACGGCTCATGGATACGGAGTATCGCCGAACGGGTTCCGGATCGGCCAGGGACTGCCGGGCATGCCCGCGGTCACGCCGCCGTGGACTTCGGGGCGTTCGACGTACCGTCAGGGCAGTCGACGTGGTGGAAAACGGCTCGGGCGGCGCTCGCGCGATGAGCGCGGGCGCCGCCCGGAGCGACGTGAACGGCGAGGAGAGCGACAGGACTTGAGTTCATTTGCAGTGAATGAGAAGGAAGCCCCTTCATGGCCTCGCCGTGGGCAAACGCTAGCACTCAGCCCGGGATCAGGTCGCGCAGATTTTCGAGGGTGATGATCCGGGAGTCCGGGTGCAGTCCCTCGGGGCGTTGGAGGCCGATGTACGTCACCGGCTCGGCCGGGGCCAGGTCTGTCGGGTCGCCGTCCCAGAGGTCAACTACCGTGGTGTCGGCGGACATCAGGTCGATCAGATAACCCACCGTCAGCTGCTCGCGCTCCACCAAGGCACGCACCACCTTGGACACCGACACCTGGTTCTCCTCGACCCGGTTGGCGTCCGAGATGCCCTTCAGGTACAGGTGCAGCCACTTCGCACGCCACCGGCCGTCGTCCTCGCGCCGGAACACCAGCGGAAGCGCGACTCGGCCCACCCCGCGCAGCTCCGACTTCATCCGCACCGTGCGCGGCTCGAACGGCCGGCCCTTCTGCTCGCCGTCGCGCAGCATGAAGCCGAAGAAGGACTCCTCGACCTCCTCGAAGCTCTCTCCAGCGTAGATGTTGACCTGCGGAACGATGAACGTGCCGCGCACCCGGTCCAGGGACAGGTCGATGAACTCCGAGGCTCCGTCGGGTGCTTCGGTGATGTCGCCCGAGTGCCGGCCCCCGACCGCGCTGAGGGACGTGTAGGAGAGCCAGGAGTCGGTGCTGTAGTCGGAGTGGAGGAGGAGCGCCGACAGGTCGTAGTCGGTGCGCCGGTCGGTCTCCTTCCAGTACACGAAGAAGCGCAGCCGCTCGCCGTCGACCGTCGAGACCGACCCTCGCGGCAGTACGCCGAGGCCTGCCGCCGTCGCCCTGCCGCTGAGCGGGAGCGCCACGTCCAGGACGTCCGGGTCGATGAGGAGCCGGCCCGGCGCCGGGAGCCGACGGCGCAGCTCGGCGTCGAGGGCGGCCGTCAGACGGTCGCGGTCGGCGGCCGGTACGGCCGGGCGGTGGTCCGGGGTCACCCAGGCGCGGCCCCGGCGGTTGACGAAGATGCGGGGCGCGCCGCTCTCCCGCTCCCGGTTGTGGAAGTGCTCGCGCACCGAGAGCACGACCCGGCCGGAGACCTCGGGAGCGACCCGTACCGCGGCGGCCACCACCGCGTCCCGCTCCGTCTGGTCGGCGGCGATGCGCAGCAGCAGGTCCAGGGCGCGGAACAGCTTGCCGGGGGCGGACTCCAGCAGCTTCACCGTACCGAGCACGTCGAACTCGTCGAGCAGTTTCTCCACCCGGCTGTCGAAGGACCGCGCCTCCTTCTCGCCCCGCGCGACGGCGAACACGTCGGCGGCGTGCGGCCAGCGCGGGTACTCGTGCGGGTGGAGCCGCTCACCGAGCCGTTTGAAGGGCTCGCGGTACGCGTGTACGTCGGCCAGCTTGGCCGGGTTCGCCGCGATCACGGAGTCGAGGCCCGCGAGCAGCGCCCGCCGCACCGGCCGCGGCAGCGCCCGGAACGGGGTCGGCTCCTGGAGGGTCACGTCACCGCCCGACAGCGCGCAGGCCAGCCGCAGTACGTCGGTCACGGTGTCGAGGAGCAGGTCCGCACCGGCGCCGAGGCGGGCCTCGTTGACGACGGCCCGGTTCTCCCGTACCGGGATCGCCTCCGGCTGGGGGCCGAGCGCGCACCGCCCGGCGAGGGCCTTGAGGTCGCGCAGGTCGTCCTCGCCCAGCGGGGTCGTGCTGCCCGCCAACGCCAGGTACAGGTCGGTGAGTTCGTCGTCCAGGTCCCGGCCGAGGTGCAGGACGGTGACCCGGTCGCCCGCCGACGCGATCAGCTCGTCCTGCGCCGCGAGCAGCTCCTCGTACGTGTGCTGGTAGCGGCCGTACGTGGGAAGGCTGAGCAGATCGAGCACGCCGTGCGCGAGCTGCGTCAGCACGCCCTCGCGCGACTTCTCATCGCCGAGGGCCTGCGCCACGCACCGCGTCCAGAACTCCTCGGTGTCCGGCACGTTCGCCGGGAAGTCGATGAAGTACGCGTTGTGCCGGACGTGGTCGCCCACCATCTCGCTCACGGTACGCAGCGTCCGCCTGGCGGTGTGCAGGACCGCGGCCTCGGACAGCCCCGACAGCCGCTCCATCAACTCCGCCGAGAGCTTGAAGCCCACGGAGGTCAGCGCCGCGTCGAACTGCCGCGCGGCGGCGGCTCCTTGACGGGCGGAAGCCCCGAGGGAGCCCTTGGGGGCGGCAAGGCGATGGGTGTGCCGGATGACCAGCGATTCGAAACTGTGCGCCATTCCGGGATGGTCGCAGAGAGGGGCGAACCGACGCATCGGAGTTTTTCCGCACGCACTCGGACGTAATTGGAGATCGCCCGCAGGGACGAACGGCCTTCCAATGTCTTCTCAGCAGCACTCACTACTTGAGGTTGGCGAGACGTACAGAGATCTCCACGGCGACATCGTCCCCCGCCGAGATGTCCTGCCGCTTGCGTACGGCGGCCTTGAGCGGCAGCAGGTAGCGGCCGTCCTTGGGGAAGAGCGACGTCTCGAAGACGACTTCGCCGATCCGTGCCTCGACCGGGATCACTCCCCAGCCGTACGAAGCCATCGCGGCCACTTCGCGGATGTCGGCGGACTCCTCGTCCGGCACAGGGACGAAGTAGTACGGCGCCGGCCCGCGCCACTCGACCACCCGGCCTGCGAAGGCGAGTTCCACGGTGTCAGTCCCCTTCCGCGGCCTGTCACTGCCGCTCACGGTGGCCAGGCTAGAGCTGGAACGCCCCACTTCCAAACACTCCGAACAACCGTGCAGCAGGGGAATCATCAGCTGACGGAGGAAGTTCACGGGGCATGGCTGTCATCCACAGAACGACCATGTCCCCCGGCAAGCTGGAGCTGCTCACCACCTGGCTGCCCACGCGGCCCTGGTACGTCGGCACGGGGCGTGCGCCCGAGTTGACCAAGGTCGGTGGTTTTCGGCTCGATGATCCGGAGGGGGAGGTGGGCATCGAGTTCATGGTGGTCACGGATGCCTCCGGCAAGACACCACGCTCCTACCACGTGCCCCTCAGCTACCGCGGCGCACCGCTCGACGGAGCCGACGAGGCGCTCGTGGGCACGTCCGAGCACGGGGCGCTGGGCAAGCGCTGGGTGTACGACGGGACCCACGACCCGGTCCTGGTCGCGCAGTTGATCTCCCTCCTCCAGGGCCGCACCGAGGCACAGGCCCAGAGCGTGTCCGACACCCCCGACGCTTCCGTCATCAGCCACTTCACGGCTGCCGACACCTCCGCCGGGACCGAGGCCGAGGTCACCTCCCTTGCCGTCACCGATGGCAGCACGGCACGGCCGTAGTCGTGGAAACCACTGCGAACACCCTGACACTCGAAGTGACGCGCGCCCTCCCGCCGGACCAGCAGGTCCCGGGAACCGACACAACCGAGGCTCAGGGGCATGTCACCGCCGTCTGGCACCTGCCCGACGGCGGCGAGGGTCGCGCTCCGTTCGTACTCCTCGTCAGCGACACCGTACGCTGACGAGACAAGGGGGCCCGCCCCCATACGCAGCTCGATCGACCGCCCACCCCGCAGATCCAGCCGATGATGCCGAGCCGAGTAGTCGAAGCCGGCGGCGCGCTCCCGCGAGAACCGGGCGGGACCGGATGGCCCCTACGACTTGGGATCGGATGGCCGAATGGCCGAGGACCTCGACAGCGATCGCCTGTCGGCGCTGTGGCAGCGCCAGTGGCCGAAGGGACCGCCCGTCGGACATGAGCTGCGCTCTGCCTACAGCGAGCGCTGGGTGCGCTTCCACAGCCTCCCCGGCTCGAAGCGCTACCCGGAGACCGAGGACGAGTACGCCATCGCCCTGGACCGCTACAACACGGTCCTGGACGAAGTCTTCGGCGGGTCGGAGGTGTACGTCATCACCGTGTCCTGGTCCTGGGAGCCGCACGGGGCCGAACGCCCGCCCGAGCGGCGGGAGTTGCACCCCGCGGGTTCCCGCTGGCTGACCTTGGCGTACGAGGACGATCCCGACCCCGAGTTCCACACGTACAGGCACTTCTACGCGGACCGCCGCACCTGGCGACGAGGCAGCGCCGACGGCATCCTCCGCGCGGTCGCGGACGACGTCCTCTTCGGCGTGCTCATCACCGACACCGGACTCCGCCGCATCCATCACCCCTACGACGGCGGCGCGGACGTCATCACGGCCACCCCGGAGGAACGCGACCGACTGCGCGACCGCCACCCCGAGTGGCTTTCCGGCATGCCGAGCGGGCTGTAGCCCCGGACGACCAGGACACCCGAGCCACTCAGCCCCCACCACTCCCGTACGGCCGAGTAAGAATCTCCAGGCTGTGTCCGTTCGGATCCTCGAAGTACGTCCCCCGGCCGCCGTCGTTCCTGTTGATCTCCTGCGGGCGGTGGTGGAACGGGTCCGCCCAGTACATGAGGCCGGTGTCCCGGATGCGGGTGAAGATCGTGTCGAAGTCGTCCTCCGAGACCAGGAACGCGTAGTGCTGGGGTGTGATCGTGCCATCCGTGTCCATGTAGTCCAGGGTGACGCTGTTGGGTATCGCGACCGGGATGAACGGGCCGTACTGCGGGCTCACCTCCAGGCCGAGGATGTCGGCCAGGAATCGCGCCGAGGTCTTCTTGTCGTGCGCGGCGACGATGGTGTGGTTCAGCTGGACTGTCATCCGTGGGCCCCCTTTGTCTCCTTCTCGCTCACTCCTTCTCACCCCTTCTCCCACGCTACGACCCCGTGTCCACCCCACCCAGCAGGCAAGTTAAGGTAAGGCTTGCCTTATAAAAATTGACTGGTTGCGGAGTGACAAGTGCGTACGTCGAAGTGGCAGGCCCTCGCGGCCGCGATCCTCGCCGGAGGGCTGCTGACCAGCTGCTCGTCGGCCTCCGACAACGATGCCGAGGCAGCCGGCGCCGATGCCCGCAACCCGGTCATGGGGGCCTCCGAAGGTGCGTCCGAAGGACCCTCCGCCGCGCCCTCCGCCCTCGCCGACGGCATGGGCTCCGACGTCGGCACGGACGGGACCTTCCCCCGTACCGTCACCCACTTCAAGGGCACGACCACCCTCAAGGCCGCCCCCACCCGGATCGCCGTCCTCAGCACCGGGCAGCTCGACGACCTGCTGTCCCTCGGGCTCGTCCCGGCCGCCACCACCCGCGCCGACAACGCCGGGCTCGTCCCCGACTACCTCGCCGACGCCTTCCCGCAGGACAAGGCGAAGCTCGCCGCCATGACCGACGCGGGCACCCGGCAGGCGCCGAACCTCGAAACCCTCGCCGCCGCCAAGCCCGATCTCATCCTCGCCAACGACTCCCTCGGCGACCTCTACCCCAAGCTCTCCAAGATCGCGCCGACCGTCGTCACCGCAGGCAACGGCATCAACTGGAAGCGCGATCTGCTGCTCGTCGGGGAGGCCGTCGGCAAGGGGGAGGCCGCCCAGGACATGGTCGACGACATCGCCGTCGATGCCGCCGAGAAGGGCAAGTCTCTCGGCTCCACCACCGTCTCCATGGTCCGCTTCACCCCCGACCGCACCCGGATGTTCGGCGTCTCCTCCTTCACCGGGTCCATCGCCGTGGACATGGGGCTCGGACGGCCCAAGTCCCAGCAGTTCAGGGCCATTTCGGAGGACATCGGGGCCGAGAGCATCGACACCGCCGACGCCGACTGGATCTTCTACTCCGTGCAGGGCGACGCGGGCAGGACCGATGCCGCGAGCGTCGTCGCCGGGCCGCTCTGGAAGTCCATGAAGGCCGTCACCGCCGGGCACGCCGTCAAGGTCGACGACGACCCCTGGTACCTCAACGCCGGTCCGACCGCCGCCCGTCTCGTCGTACGGCAGCTCACCGAGCACATCGGCAAGTGACCGGACGTACAGCGGCCACCGGCGTCCTCGCCCTCGTGGCTGTCGCCGTCGTCTCCCTCCTCAGCCTCGCCGTCGGTACCCGGCCCGTGCCGCCGGGTGCCGTCCTCGACGCGCTGCTGCACGGCGGGAGTACGCCGGACGCGCTGGTCGTACGTTCGCTGCGGGTGCCCCGGACCGAGATCGGGCTCACCGCCGGAGCCGCCCTCGGGCTCGCCGGGGCCGCGCTCCAGGCCGTCACCCGCAATCCGCTCGCCGACCCGGGCATCCTCGGGCTCAGCCAGGGCGCGGCGGCCGGTGTCGTGTTCGCCATCGCGCTCGGGCTCGCGAACGGCTTCGGCGGGTACGTCTGGTACGCCTTCGCCGGTGCCGTCGTCGCCGCCTGTCTGGTGTACGCCATCGCCGCGCGCGGCCGGGGCGGCGCCTCCCCCGTGAAGCTCGCCCTCGCCGGTACCGCGCTGGCCGCGATGACCGGCGGCGCCACCACCGTCGTACTGACCTCCAGTTCCGCCACACTCGACCAGTTCCGCTTCTGGCAGGTGGGCGCGCTGAGTGGGCGGGACGCGGACACGGTCGGGCACATGCTGCCGTTCCTCGTCGCCGGGGCGCTGCTCGTGCTGGTCTGCGCCCCCGGCCTCGACGCCCTCGCGCTCGGCGACGACACGGCCCGTGCGCTCGGCCACCGGGTCCATGTCGTACGGGGGACTGCGGCGCTCGGTGCGACCCTGCTGACGGCCGCCGCGGTCGCCGCCGCCGGACCGATCGCCTTCATCGGCCTGGCCGTACCCCACCTGGCCCGCCGCCTCGTCCCCGGCGGCCACCGCCGCGTCCTCCCCCTCTCCGCCCTCCTCGGCGCGGCCCTGCTGCTGGCCGCCGATGTCGCCGGACGGGTCGTACGAGCGCCCGCCGAGGTCCCGGCCGGTGTCATGACGGCCCTCGTCGGCGTACCGGTGCTGGTGGTACTCGTACGGCGGAAGGTGGCCAGCACATGACCGCCGCTCCCGTACGACAGGACGCCCGCAGCGGCTCCCTTCCTCGCGGAGTCGCCGTACTGCGACCCGGGCCCCGCCTCTCCCTCCTCCTGCACCGACGGTCGGCCCTCGTCGCCGTCACCCTTCTCGTCGTGCTCGCGCTCGTGATGGGAATCTCCGCGTGCGTCGGGCAGACGTTCATCCCACCCAGCGCCGTGTGGGCGACCGTCCGGAGCGGCAGCGGGCCCCACGACCTGGTCGTCAACGAGCTGCGGGTGCCGCGGATCGCGCTCGGGGCGCTCGTCGGGGCATCCCTCGGGCTCGCCGGGGCGCTCGTGCAGAGCGTGACGCGCAATCCGCTGGCCAGCCCGGACGTCATCGGCGTCGGGCACGGGGCCGCCGCCGCGACCGTACTGGCGCTCGCCACCGGGGCCGTCGCCTCGCCGGGGGCGATGCCCGCCGTGTCCGTAGCGGGCGGACTCGCCGCCGCCGCACTGGTGTACGTACTCGCCTGGCGGCGCGGAATGCAGGCGAGCCGGTTCGTGCTCACGGGGGTCGGGATCGGCGTCGCGCTCTCGGCGGTGGTCCAGCTCTACCTCACCGACAGCGAGCTGGAGGCCGCCGAGCAGGTCAAGCTCTGGCTCACGGGCAGCCTGAACGGGCGGGGCTGGGAGCAGGCGGGCCCACTGACCGTCGTACTGCTGCTGTGTCTGCCCGCGCTGGTCTGGGCGAGCCGAGCGCTACGACCCCTCGGGCTGGACGCGGACACGGCCGCAGCACTCGGGGTACGGGTCCAGCGGACACAGCTCGGCCTGACCGTCCTCGGGGTCGTCCTCGCGGCCACCGCGACCGGCGCCGCCGGCCCGATCGGCTTCATCGCACTCACCGCCCCCCAACTGGCCCGACGCCTCACCCGCACCCCTCAACTACCGCTGCTGGGCTCGGCGTTGACGGGGTCGGTGGTACTGGTGGCCGCCGACCTGACGGCCCGCACGCTGATGCCCCCACTGGAAATCCCAGTGGGGGCACTAACGGCACTGGTGGGCGGCCCGTACTTGCTATGGCTCCTGGCAGCCCCCGGAACCCGCCGCATGGATCACGCCTAGAGGCTAGGGGGCAGGGGGCAGGGGCGCGGGGAACTGCGCGACCAGCCACAACGAACCCGCAGCCGAGAACCAACTAGATCGTCGCGGTGTCAATCACAAATCGGTACCGCACATCACTCGCAAGAACCCGCTCATACGCCTCGTTGATCTGATCGGCCCCGATCAGCTCGATCTCCGACCCCAGCCCGTGCTCCGCACAGAAGTCCAGCATCTCCTGGGTCTCCTGAATCCCACCGATGCCAGACCCCGCAAGCGTCTTACGGCCCATGATCACCGAGAAGAGGTTGATGGCGACAGGCTCCTCGGGCGCACCCACGTTCACGAACGCGCCGTCCGTCTTGAGAAGCGACAGGTACGCGTCCAGGTTCAGCGGAGCGGACACCGTCGACAGGATGATGTCGAAGGTGCCACGCAGCTCGGTGAAGGTGGCCTCGTCACTGGTCGCGTAGTAGGACGACGCACCCAGCTTCAGCCCGTCCTCCTTCTTGCGCAGCGACTGCGAGAGAACGGTGACCTCGGCGCCGAGCGCGTGCGCGATCTTGACGCCCATGTGGCCGAGCCCGCCCATGCCGAGGATCGCGACCTTCTTGCCGGGGCCGGCGTTCCAGTGCTTCAGCGGGGAGTACGTGGTGATGCCGGCGCAGAGCAGCGGCGCGGCCACGTCGAGGGAGAGGCCGTCGGGGATGCGGACCGTGTAGTTCTCGTCCACGACGATCTTCTCGGAGTAGCCGCCGTACGTCGGCTCACCGTTCTTGTCGAGGGCGTTGTACGTGCCGACACCGCCCTTGAGGCAGTACTGCTCCAGGCCGGCCTCGCAGTTCTCGCACTCACGGCACGAGTCGACGAGACAGCCGACGCCGACGTGGTCGCCGACCGTGAACTTGGTGACACCGGAACCGACCGCCTCGACGACACCGGCGATCTCGTGGCCGGGGACCATCGGGAAGATGGCCTCGCCCCAGCCCTCGCGGGCCTGGTGGATGTCGGAGTGGCAGATACCGGCGAACTTGATGTCGATCAGGACATCGAACTCGCCGACCTCGCGACGCTCGATGGTGGTCCGCTCCAGCGGAGCCTTGGCGGAGGGGGCGGCGTATGCAGCGACAGTGGTCATGCCGGGGGTCTCCTAGGGGGATTCCGTCCCCGGCCGCCTTCTGACCGGGCACGACGATCAGTCTGCCGAACGTTCCGCCTTTCACCCAGCCCACGCTTCTGCGTACGTCGGCTGGTCCTACCACTGGCGGGGTCAGGCTGGTGTTCGTACGACCGGGAATACTGGACCGCATGGACGATCAGCCCGAATCCGCGCACCCGGCAGAGCACGCTCACGCTGTGAGCCCCACCGGCGGAGCCCTGGACCGGCGTGCCGAGCTGAGCGAGTTCCTGCGCACCCGACGGGCCCGGCTCAAGCCGGAGGACGTGGGGCTGCCGGACTTCGGGCGGCACCGCCGGGTGCCCGGGCTGCGCCGCGAGGAGCTGGCCCAGCTGGCCGGGGTGTCCGTCGCCTACTACACGCGGCTCGAACAGGGCAACGGGCGGAACGTCTCCGCGGAGGTCCTCGACGCCATCGCCCGCGCCCTGCGGCTGACGGACGCCGAGCACGCCCACCTCACCCACCTCGCCAAGCCGAAGCAGCACAAGAAGAGGCCGTCTGTGCGGGCACAGGTCGTACGCGGGACGCTGCGGCAGCTGCTCGACACGATGGACGGCGTACCGGCGTACGTCGCCGGGCGGCGTACGGACATCCTGGCGTGGAACGCGATGGCCGCGGCGGTCTTCGGCGACTGGGCCGAGCTGCCGCCGCAGGACCGGAACTGGGCCCGGCTGACGTTCCTTCGCCCCGACTATCACGACCTGTTCCTGGACTGGGAACAGAAGGCGATCGACATCGTCTGCCACCTCCGCATGGACGCCGGCTGCTACCCGGAGGACCCGAAACTCTCCGCCCTGGTGGGCGAACTGTCGGTGAAGAGCGAGGACTTCCGACGCCTGTGGGCAACCCACGACGTCAAGGAGAAAAGCCACGGCGTAAAGCGCTTCCGCCACCCCCTGGTAGGCGAACTCACCCTGAACTTCGAGTCGTTCAGACTCCCGGACGACAGCGACCAGACCCTGATCGTCTACCACGCAGAACCGGCCTCACCTACGGCGGAGGCGCTGCGGTTGCTTGCCAGCTGGGGCCGCGACGCAACAAAGGCGGGCGCACCCCCCAGCCCGTCCGGCGTTTGAGGACGAGGCCGTTCAGGCCGAACGGGGGGTCTGGGGGCGCAGCCCCCAGGGACAGGATGGGACGGGTAGGGGCGGCGGGGGCGAGAAAAACACGGAAACGGCCCGCCGGAGGCATCCCCCGACGGGCCGTCAGCCAACACCTACGCCTACGCCTACATCAACGTCACCGGCAACTCACTTGCCGTAATACGCGTTGTAGACCGAGATCGTCGACTTGTTCCCCTTCTTGTCGGTGATCTTCGCGTGGAAGGAGATCGCCGCCCCCTTCTTCGGGTTCACGACAGTCACCTTCCCGTTCTTCACCGTCAGCTTCTTCCACGTCTTGCCGTAGTCGTACGACGCGTACACCGACAGCGACTTCAGGTTGCTGCCGCGCGCCGCGCCCTCGACGACGACCGGGAACGTGACCTTCGTACCGGCCGCGACCTTGTTGTCCAGGCCGACCGGCGCGTTGAAGCGGGCCGAGGACGCCGGGAGCTGGGCCCCGTCCTCCCCGGGCTTCTTCGACCGGAACGTCCAGCTCGCGTCGATCCGCGTGGACGCCTGCGCGACCTTGACGCTGCGCTTGACCGACGTCGTCAGCTTGTACGCCGCGTCGCCCGCCGGAACCGTGAACGGCTTCTCGGCGAACAGCGGGTCGTCGGTCGTGGCGACCTTCTTGCCGTTGCGGTAGAGCGTCGTGGCCACCGACGTGAAGTCGGACGAGCCGGGGTGGCCGCCGCCGTCGGAGAACAGCGGGATCAGGCCGTAGATGTAGTTGCCGTCACGGAAGAGGCCGTAGTCCGGGAGCAGCCGAGGTCCGAAGACCGCGGTGTTGAAGGTGCGCGCGTACTTGCCGCCCGCCTTCAGCGTCTGTGCCGCACCGAGCGTGTAGTAGGCCTCGGGGACCGGGAAGCCCTGCGCGTCCTTCCCCTTGAACTGGGTGAAGTCGAACAGCCACTGGACCTTCTCGCCCGTGGACACGTACTGCGTACGCGTGGCCGGCAGCGCCTGCTCGACGAGGCCGCCGAAGGCGACGTCCTCGGGCAGGAACGCGATCGCGCCGAGCGCGCCGGTCTTGCCCGGCGACCCGCCACCGAGCTTGTTCGACACCGTGGCGAACTCACTCGCCTTGAAGTGCCGGACCTTGTCGCCGGTGATCTTCTTGACCTTGGCGGTCGTGATCGCGTCGTACTCGGCGCCCGCACCCTTGCTGAACTGGCCGAACCAGGTCTGCGAGAGGCCGGTGGTCTCCGCACCGAGGTGGGCCATCCGCAGGTTCGCGAAGGAGTCGAGGCCGACTCCGATGCCGAGGCCCGCCTCGTCGTACATGTAGCTGATCATCGCGCCCAGCGGCTTGGCGCCGGCGTCCGGCACCGTGATGTCCGCCGCCTTGGTGGTGCGGGCGTCGATCGTCACCGAGGTGTCCTTGGTGACCGCCAGCTTCGGCTGGACCAGCCAGTCGAGGCCCTCACCGCCCAGGTCGGGCTTGGTGAAGTCCTTCGCTATCCACGCGTCCAGCAGGTACGTGCCCTTGGGCAGACGCATGGTCGTGGTGCCGGTGGCCGACGTCGGCACCTGGTAACCGCGGTCGGTGGCCAGGCCGGTGTAGCCGAAGGCGACCGTGTTGTACTCGCCCGTCGGCTGTCCGGCCTTGTCGATGTGCTTGACCGTGACGTCGTACGACTCGACCTCACGGTTGACCGCCGCGCCCGTACGGACGCTCTGCGCGCCGGCCGTCGCCGTCACGTACGAGGAGTACGCGCCGTCGAGGGTGCCGCCCAGCTTGGTGTTGACGGTGTAGCCGACGGAGGCGCTCTTGCCCGCCGGGACTGTCACCGTCGTCGCGGCCAGCTTGAAGAAGCCCGCCGGAGCGGCCTGGCCCTTCGGGTCGGTCGCGGTCGCCGTCAGCTTCAGCGTGACGTCGGCCGTGCCGAGGTTGCGGTACGTCAGCTGCTTGGTGACCGGGGTGTCGTCGGTGTGCGGCCACTGCTGCGTACCGAAGCTCACCGACGCGGGGTCGGCGATCACGGTCTGCTTGATGGCCTTGTCGACCTGGATACGCCCCGAACCCTGCTCGAACGGCGTGTACTTGCCGCCCTTCGCGGAACCGGTGAGTGCGCCCTTGATCTCGGCGTACGTCCAGTCCGGGTGCTCCTGCTTGAGGATCGCCGCCGCGCCCGCCACATGCGGCGTCGCCATCGACGTACCCGAGATGGAGAGGTAGCCGGCCGGGTTCTCGCCGACCTCCTGGTCGATGAGGCTGCCCGGGGCCGCCGCCGCCGTGATGTCCACGCCGGGCGCGGTCACGTCCGGCTTGATGGCGCCGTCGCCGATACGCGGGCCGGTGCTGGAGAAGGGGGCCAGCGCGTCCTTGTCGTCGACCGCGCCGACGGTGAGCGCCTTGTCTGCGCTGCCCGGCGAACCGACCGACTCCGGACCGGAGTTGCCGGCCGCGATCGCGAAGAGGATGCCCTTCTCGTCGGACAGCTTGTTGACCAGCGCCTCCAGCGGGTCCACCTCGGGGGTGTCCTGGCCGCCGAGGCTGAGGTTGACGACCTGGGCGCCCTGCTCGGCCGCCCACTCCATGCCGGCGAGGATGCCCGAGTCGTCACCGGAGCCGGTGTCGTCCAGGACCTTGCCGCTGATGATCTTGGCGCCGGGTGCGACACCCTTGTACTTGCCGCCGGACTTCGCCCCGGTGCCCGCCGCGATGGACGCGACGTGCGTGCCGTGGCCGACCTTGTCGGTGGCGTCGGCGGCCGTGGAGAAGTTCTTGGCCGCGATCACCTGGCTCTTGAGGTCCGGGTGGGTGGCGTCGACACCGGTGTCCAGAACAGCGATCTTGACGCCCTTGCCGTCGTACCCGGCCGCCCACGCCTTCGGCGCGCCGATCTGCGGCACGGACTTGTCGAGGCTGGCCTTACGGGTGCCGTCGAGCCAGACGTGCGCGATCCCCGAGGCGGTCTTGTCCCCGTTGGTCACCGCGTCCCAGAGTTCGGGAGCGTCCTTCTGCGGTGTCTGTACGGCGTCCGCGTTCAGGGACTTCAGCGTCTGACGCAGGGTGCCCGCATCACGGACGTCGGCCTTGGTGGCCGCCGCGGCCCCCGTGTAGCCGACGATGACCTTCAGTCCCTTCTGCTGGGACTTGCGGGTCGCCGCCTTGTTCAACTCCGTGACGTCGAACAGCCGTTGGTCCAGCTTGCCGCCGGCGACCAGTCGGGCCGCGTCGGCCGGGATCACGAGGGTGTGCCCGTCGATCTTGCGGATCTGTACGGGTATCCGCTCGCGCCCTGCCGCCCGCTCCAGGCCGACGACGCGGCCCTTGGCGTCGACGGCGACCCGGTCACCGGTGATCAGGGTGATGCGGTGCGCGGGCTTGAGCTTCTGGGCAGCAGCACTGGTCGCGCGCTGCTGCTCGGCCTTCGCCTCGCCCTTCGCGGACGCCGGGCCGGTCATGCCCGCCGCGAGGGCAACTGCGGCTGCCGTGGCCACGGTTGCCGCACATGCTCTTTTCACTTGTTTGCGCAAGTCTCCCCCTGGAGCGCTGTGGCTGAGGTGCCGGAAGAATTCCCCGTTCACCCGGCTGGGGGGCGGTCCTGCACGCACACGCGTACACCCCCCGACCGTGAATTATGCCGAGGGGTGATCAGCCGCTCAATAGACTGGACTCTCAAGAGTGGGCTGTTACGAGGCAGTTACGAAACCTTGCACGCCGGTTTTCTCCATTTACGCGCCGGTGGTCGCATTCCTGCACGCCGGTGGTCACATTCCTACGCGCCCGCGTTCTCCTTCACGGTGATCTTCCCCTTGCGGATGGTGGCCAGCCGCGGGGCCTTCTTCGCGATCGCCGAATCATGCGTAACCATGATGAAAGTGAGCCCCAGCTCCTTCCACATGGTTTCGAGTACGTCCATGATCTCGTCGCGCATCGACTCGTCGAGGTTCCCGGTGGGCTCGTCGGCGAGGAGCACCTTCGGCTGCTTGACCAGCGCACGGGCGATGGCGACGCGCTGCTGCTGGCCGCCGGACATCTCGCCCGGGAGGTGCCCCAGGCGCTCGCCGAGGCCGACCGACTTCAGTGCCTCGGCGGCCCGTTCGCGGCGTTCCTTGGTCTTCACGCCGAGTGGTACGAGAGCGGTCTCGACGTTTTCCTGGGCCGACAGGGTCGGAATGAGATTGAAGCTCTGGAAGACGAAACCGATGTTCTCGCTGCGGACTTTTGTCAGGCGGCTCTCGGACAGTTTGGCGAGATCTGTGCCGTCCAGGTCGATGCTGCCACCCGTGGGGCGGTCGAGTCCGCCGAGCATTTGGAGGAGGGTTGACTTGCCGCCGCCGGTGGGGCCCTGGATGACGAGGCGGTCGCCGTCTGCGATGGTCAGGTCGATGCCTGCCAGTGCGTCTACGGTTTTCTTGCCTCGGGTGTAGGTCTTGGTTACACCCTTTAGTTCGTACATGGTGGTGGCTCCTGGGTGGATTCGGGGGTGGTGCGGCGTTGTTGTCGGCTGCCGGCCGGTGGGGGCTGGTCGCGCAGTTCCCCGCGCCCCTGAAAAGCCCCCACTCGCCGTCAGTCGCGGGCGAACCCCTCGCTACTCGACGCGCCTCAGGGCGTCTGCCGGGCGGAGCCTCGATGCTCGCCAGCCGCCGAAGGCGCCCGCGATCAGGCCGCCGGCCACGGCGAGGCCGACCGCCAGGGCAATGGTCGAGAGCGCTACGGGGGCCGTGAGGGCGACCGAGAGGGCCTGGGTCGCTGCCTGGCGGCCGGGGCCGCCACCGCCGCCGGGGAAGCCGCCGCCGCCGGCACCACCGCCGTTGCCGCCCGAACTGCCCAACTCCGCCTGGAGTTCGGGGCTGATCGCGGTGACGACATAGGCGCCCGCGAGGCCGAGCGCGATACCGAGGGCGCCGCCGACCAGGCCGTTCACGATGGCCTCGCCGACGACCTGCCGGGTGACCCGGCCCGACTTCCAGCCGAGCGCCTTCAGCGTGCCGAACTCGCGCACGCGGCGGGACACGGCCGAGGAGGTGAGCAGACCCGCGACCAGGAAGGCCGCGATGAGCACCGCGATCGACAGCCACTTGCCGACACTGGAGGCCAGGTCGGAGGCGGTGGAGAGGGAACCGGAGACGGTGTCGGCCAGATCGGCGGAGGTCGTGACGGTCGTACCCGAGATGTTCTTCTGGATGGTCGACTTGACCGCGCTGATCTGCTGGGAGTCGGTCGCCTGGACGTAGATCGTGGTGACCTTGTCCTTGGAGTCGCTGAGGGTCTGGGCCTGCTTCAGCGGGATGTAGAGGTTGGCCGCCGCGTCGCCGCTCTCGGGCGTCGCGATGCCGATGGCCTTGTACTTGACGCTCTTGACGGTGACCGTGCTGCCGACCTTGAGCTTCTTCTCCTTGGCGTAGGAGGCGTCGACGACCACGACCTTGGCGTCGGTCTCGGAGGTCTTGAAGGTACGGCCGCTGGTGATCTTCGAGGAGGTCAGCGGGCCGAGTTCCGGCTTGGTGACGTCGGTGCCGTACACCGAGTAGTTGTTGACGTCGAACTCGGCGCCGCCGCCCTCAACACGCCCCTGGGGAGCGCCCGTTGAGCCGCTGTTGCCGCCCGCACCCGGGCCGCCGCCCTGCTGGTTGCCGGTGCCGCCACTGGCGCTCTCGTCCTGCTGGAACTGGCCCTGCCTGAACTGGCCGCTGACCTTGATGACTTGGAGGCTCAGTCCGCCGACGGCGTCCGAAACGCCCTTCTGCGTACCGACCTTGGTGACCGTGGAGGAGGCCAGGGTCTGGAAGCCCTGGACCATGACGCGGTCGCTGCTCTGCTCCGTGTCGGAGTCATCGCCGTCGGCCCGCGCGTCGAACTGGAAGCGCGGGCGCTGGGCGTCACCGGTGCCGGTCTGGGCCGCGGCGGCCTTGGTGACGGTCATGTCGGTACCGAGTCCGTACAGCGACTCCAGGACCTTGTCCTGCGCCTTCGACATGCCGGAGGACACGGAGGTGACCACGATGACCAGGGCGATGCCGAGCGCGAGCCCGGAGGCGACGACGAGTGCCGCTTTTCTGCGGCGGCGCAGTTCGCGCCTCAGGTAGGTGAAGAACATGGCCGCAAGGTAGGTACACCGTGTGATGGCGGGATAAGCCCCGCATAAGAGATGCATGAGAAGGCTGTGGTGAACCCCAGAAACACCGATGCCGCCCCTGGGGGCGGCATCGGAAAGCTGTGAACTCCCGCAGGGAGACTCGGGGTCAGAGCAGGATCAAACGGCCGAACCGGCCTTCCAGTCCGCCCAGCTCAGGTTCCAGCCGTTGAGGCCGTTCGCCGGGTCGACGGTCTTGTCGCCGGTGTTCCGGACGTCGACGACGTCACCGATGATCGAGTTGTTGTAGAACCAGTAGCCCTCGGAGCCCTTGTCGTTGGCGCCCTTGGTGTCGTTCAGGCCGACGCAGCCGTGGCTGACGTTGGCGCTGCCGAAGGTCCCGTCGGAGCTCCAGTAGTTGCCGTGCACGAAGGTGCCGGACGTGGTCAGGCGGATGGCGTGCGGCACGTCCTTGATGTCGTACTCGCCCTTGCCGTCGTCGTCGGTGAAGCCCACGGTCGCGCCGTTCATGCGCGTCTCCTTGAACTTCTCCGACATCACCATCTTGCCCTCGTACGTCTTGTTCTCGGGCGAACCGGCGGAGATCGGGATGGTCTTGATGACCGTGTTGTTGTGCATGACCTTCATCGTCTTCGTCTTGGCGTCGACGATGGAGACCTGGTTGCGGCCGACCTTGAAGGTGACCGTCTTCTGCTGCACGCCGTAGACACCGCTCGCGCCCTCCACGCCGTCGAGCGCCAGCTTCAGCGTGACGGTGGAGTTCTCCTGCCAGTAGTCGTCGGGCCGGCAGTCCATGCGGGTGTCGTTGAACCAGTGGCAGACGACTTCCTGCCCGCTGGTCGAGGAGACCGTGACGGCCTTCTGCACGGCCGCCTTCTCGGTGATCGCCTTGTCGAAGTTGATCGACACGGGCATGCCCACACCGACGGTCGAGCCGTCCTCGGGGGTGAAGTAGCCGACGAAGCTGTTCGCGGCGGCGACCGTCGTGAACGAGGCGTTCTCATGGGCGGCACGGCCGCCGGAGTCCTTCGCCTCGGCCGTCACCTTGTAGGTGGTGGCGCGCTCCAGCTGGCCGCTCGGCTTCCAACTGGTCTTGTCGGCAGATATCTCACCTGCGACGGCGGTACCGTCCGCCGTCGTCATCTCCACGGCCGTCAGGGTGCCCTTGGTCACCGACACCTGGGCCGCGTTGTTGATGGAGGCGTTGTTCGAACCGTCCCCGGGCGTGATCTTGATCTGGGCCTCGGAGGCCTTCTCGGCCGCCGCCTCGTCGGCCTTGGCCTGAGAGGTGTCGGTGCCGCTGTCGCCCTTGGAGGCACTGTCGCTGTCGCCCCCGCTGCACGCAGAGAGCACCAGCACGCCACCGAGCAGTGCGGACGCGGCCATCAGACCCTTGCGCCGCTTACTGTCCGTCATCACACGCTTCTCCATCGTTGCCGAATCCCCGAACCGTCGGGACCACAAGTCCCCGTACCGAACCGAACCTGCAAATCCCCGTAACCCACTTCAACGCTACGACCGGTTCGTCCCGTTCCACATTCGCTCGATGTGTGGGGCACACCACGTCGCCCGGGTCACAGGGGGCACTGTGCCCGTCCCGCACTCCACCGGGTCGCGTGGCGCCACTGCCGGTCACTGCTCTCTCTGAGACGAAGAAACCCCGGGCCGCGGTTGCCGCCCGGGGTCACGATTTTCCCAAGCCGCTCAGCCGCCGACCCGTTCCCCCACCAACTCGTCGCCGTCCGCCCCATCATCCTCGTCGAGATCCCAATCCGGCGAATCCGGGTCGTAGTCGATCTCCTCGCTGCTCCAGGAGGCCTGCGCCAGTTCGATCCCCGGCACCTCACCGACCAGGTCGAACGGGTCCACGAGGTACGCGAGCGCCTCCGCGGTGTCTTCCGTCACAGCGTCCTCGGCGTGCACCCGCTCGTCGGCGGGCATCTCGGTGTCCTCGGCGATCCGCCGCAACGCGGCCTTCGTGAGGGAGGCCGGGTCGTCGACCTCGACGACCAGTTCCACCCGAAGCCGTACAAAACGTGATGTCTCTGAAGTACTCATGGTCGGAGAGCGTACGGCTCACAGCTCCCGCAACTTTCCCACGACCCGCGCCTGTCATTAGCATCGGGTCCACGGCCAATTCGCCAGAGCCACAAGGGGATCGATATTCCGTGTCATCCGCACGTCGATCGTTGCTGACCGCCACCGCAGCGGGGACCCTCCTGGGCGCCCTGTGGTTCGTCCCGTCCGCCAACGCGACGGCCGACAAGTCTGTGGAGAAGTCGGTGGAACAGCAGCACAGAGCGGATACGTCCCTGTCCACGATGTCGGACTTCACCCGCCAGATCTCCACAACAAGCACGGACGCGAGTACGAGTACGGACGCGACCACGAGCGGCACCACGGCCACGACGACCTCGGACTCGGGCACCGGCGACGGCACCCGCCTCGCCGACACCGGCAGCTTCAACACCACCCCGTACGTCGTCGGCGGCACCCTCTGCCTAGGCCTCGGCGCGGGGTTCGTGGTGTATTCACTGCGCCGGGAACGCCTGGGGTTCTGAGACTTCCGAGCCTTCCGAGACCTCCGAGCGGGACGACGGGGACAGCCGGGACGCCAGTTTTTTACGAAACTTGACGTGCGTGCGCCCCGGCAGGCCCCGAGCGTGGGCCTACTCCAGCGGGCCGGTCACCGGCTCCACCGCGGCGACCATGTGCCCGCCCCGCACGAAGGCGTCCGCCGCGGCGAGGTCGGGCGAGAGGAACCGGTCAGGACCGGGACCCTCGACACCGGCCGCCCGTACGGCGGCGATGACGGCCTGGGACGCGGGCGCGGGCGTCAGCCCTTCCCTCAACTCGATGGCGCGCGTGGCGGCGTACAGCTCGACGGCGATGACCCGGGCGAGGTTGTCGACGGCCGTACGGAGCTTGCGCGCCGCCGACCAGCCCATGGAGACGTGGTCCTCCTGCATCGCGGAGGAGGGGATCGAGTCGGCCGAGGCAGGCACGGCGAGCCGCTTCAACTCGCTCACCAGGGCGGCCTGGGTGTACTGCGCGATCATCAGCCCGCTGTCCACACCGGGGTCGTCGGCGAGGAACGGCGGCAGCCCGTGCGAGCGGTTCTTGTCGAGGAGCCGGTCGGTACGCCGCTCGGCGATCGATCCGAGATCAGCGGCGGCGATGGCAAGGAAGTCGAGGACGTACGCCACCGGGGCCCCGTGGAAGTTCCCGTTGGACTCGACCCGCCCGTCGGCGAGTACGACCGGATTGTCGACGGAGGAGGCGAGTTCCCGCTCGGCGACAAGCCGCGCATGCGCCATCGTGTCCCGCCCGGCACCGGCGACCTGCGGGGCGCAGCGCACGGAGTAGGCGTCCTGGACGCGCGGGGCGCCGTCCTGGTGGTGCCCGGTCAGCTCCGAACCCTTGAGCACGGCAAGCATGTTGGCCGCGCTGGCGCCCTGCCCCGGATGCGGCCGGATGGCATGCAGCTCGGGCGCGAGCACCTTGTCGGTCCCAAGAAGCGCTTCGAGGCTGAGGGCGGCGGTGACATCGGCGGACTTGTAGAGGGTGTCGAGGTCGGCGAGGGCCATGACCAGCATGCCGAGCATGCCGTCGGTGCCGTTGAGAAGGGCGAGGCCTTCTTTCTCACGCAGCTCGACGGGGACGATGCCGTGCTCGGCGAGCAGTTGTGCGGCAGGCCGCACAACCCCATCGCTACCCTCGGCATCCCCCTCGCCCATGAGCGTGAGGGCGCAGTGGGAGAGCGGCGCGAGGTCACCGGAACAACCGAGGGAGCCGTACTCGTGGACGACGGGGGTGATGCCGGCGTTGAGCAGGTCGGCCATGGTCTGCGCGACCTCGGGCCGTACGCCGGTGTGTCCCGAGCAGACGGTCTTGAGCCGCAGGAACATCAGCGCCCGTACGACCTCGCGCTCGACGCGCGGGCCCATGCCGGCGGCGTGCGAGCGGACGATGTTGCGCTGGAGCCGGGCGCGTAGTTCGGGGCTGATGTGCCGGGTCGCGAGGGCACCGAACCCGGTGCTCACGCCGTACACGGGCTCGGGCCTGGCGGCCAGCGCGTCGATGACTCCGCGGGCCTTCGCGAGCGCGGCGAGGGCCTCACCGGCCAGTTCGATCCGGGCCCCGCCGCGCGCCACGGCGAGCACGTCGGCCGCGGTCACCCCGGACGTCCCCACCACCACAGTGTGCATATCCATATTCAGGAGCGTACGCAGTGAATTCCAGGATGTCACTACCGGGTGGCCGGTACGCCCCTTACAGCGTTTCCTCGCCCCCGCCGCCCCTACCCATCCCATCCCGTTCCTGGGGGCTCCGCCCCCAGACCCCCGTATCGCGCTAAAACGCGCTCGTCCTCAAACGCCGGACGGGCTGGGTGGGGAGTGCCGGCCAGCGTTCGAGGACAAGGCCCTCTCAGCCCACCCCTTTTGCCCGCCCACCCGCCCCCACCGCACCTCAGCACGGGCCCGGGCATTCCAGCCCGCCTCTTCCCACCTGCTCCCGCCGCTTCCGAAGCACAGGCAGTGCCTCTTCAGCACGGGCCCGGGCATTCCAGCCCGTCCGGCGTTTGAGGACAAGCGCGTCCAGCGCGAGCCTTTCCCACCCACCCCGCTGCACTTCACCACCCGCCCGCACCCCCACCCAGCCCGTCCGGCGTTTGAGGACGAGGCCGTTCAGGCCGAAAGGGGGGTCTGGGGGCGCAGCCCCCAGGGATGGGACGGGTAGGGGCGGCGGGGGCGAGAACAAAGCCCGTCTCACAGCCGGCGTCCACGGAACCGTCGCCGTTCCACCGCCCCCTCCCGGGACGGCCCCGCATCGGCGAGGCGTACCACCGGATCGTCAGGACCCTCGCGCCCCGCCACCACCGGCCGATCCGCGCGAAGCGCCTTCGCCCGGTACTGCGCCGCATCGGCAAGCCGGAACAACCGCCGAGCCGTCCGCACCGCCCCGATCGGATCGGCCGTCGAGGCCACCCCGCAGGCAACCCCCTCCCCCAGCTCCAACCCGGCCGCACGACGGCAGAGTTCGTCCGCCGCCCGGACCACGTCATCGGCCGCCGCACCGACCACCAACAGGCAGAACTCGTCACCGCCCAGCCGCCCGGCCAGCGCCCCCGGCAACATCGCCCCGCACAGCGACAGCACGGACCCGAACCGTTCGAGGAACCGGTCACCGACGGCGTGCCCGAGGGTGTCGTTGACGCGCTTGAGCCCGTTCAGATCGCAGACGACCAGACTGACCACCGCACCGTCCCGCCGATGCCGCTCGATCGCCTCGTCGAGATGCGCGTCCACGGCCCGCCGATTGGCGAGCCCGGTCAGCGCGTCGGTGAAGGCCAGCCGCCGGGCCTCCTCCAACCGCTCGGTCTGGGCGATCCCGGCGGCCACGACGGACGCCAGGACGGTCGCGAAGTCGGCGTCGGCACGGTCGAAGACGGGCGCACCGGCGGGCCGGGCGACATACAGCTCGCCCCAGGCCCGGCCGTGCAGCACGACGGGGGCGACGACACAGCAGCCGCGCCCCCGGCGCCGTAGGGCGGCGACACGCTGATGGCAGTACCCAGCGCGCCCCTCGAAGGCCCCGTCGGCAGGCCCCTCGGCGGTCTCCACCCAGGCGTTGGGCTCACCACCGCCCGCCCACCGCTCGTGCAGGAACTCGGTGATCTCCGGGAACTGGTGCACGGGGTACGCCTCCCCCTCCGGGAACTCCTCCTCGTCGACGGCCAGCTCCCCCACGTTCGCGAGGACCCGCAGCCGCCCCAGCTCGCGCTCCCAGACCGACAGCGCGGCGAAGTTCCCGGTCAGGGCATGACAGGCGCCGAGCGCGGCGGCACGCCAGGAGTCGCGGGGGCTGTGCGCGGCGGCCATGCCCTGCGCGAGCGTCACGACGGCGCGGAGCCGGCTTTCCTCACCCATTGATCCAGGTTAGGAAGGTTTGCGGTGATTTGAGACATCGGGAGGGCGAACAGGGGAGGCGTAGAGAGAGGCGCCACGGAGCGCCGTACCGCCGCCCGGCCCGCCAGAGGCGTGAGGGCTACTCCCCCGGCCAGACAGGCGCCCGCTTCTCCGCGAACGCCGCGACCCCCTCCGCCCGATCGCCCGAGAAGGCGACGGCACGCCATGCGGCGTCCTCCACCTCGAGCCCGGCCCGCAGATCCAACCCGAACCCCACCCGCAAGGCCCGCTTGGCCGCTCGTACCCCCACAGGGGAGTTCGCCGCGATCCTGGACGCCAGCGCCAGCGCCTCCTCCCGGTCCCGCCCCTCCTCCACCAGCACGTCCACCAGGCCCAGCTCCCGCGCCTCGCCCGCCTCCACGCGCCGCGCGGTGAAGATCAGCTCGGCGGCCCGGGCGGCGCCCACCCGCCGGGGCAGCAGCTGCGTACCACCGCCCCCGGGAATCACGCCCACGGACACCTCGGGCAGCCCCACCACCGCCGTACCGTCCGCAACGATCAGATCGCAGGACAGCGCCAGCTCGAACCCGCCCCCCAGCGCGAACCCGTGCACCGCCGCGATCACCGGCATCGGCAGCTCCAGTACGCCGGTGTAGGCACCCCGCGCCACCGGCCGCTGCCGGACCAGTTCGGCGTCGGACATCGAGTTCCGCTCCTTGAGGTCGGCCCCGACACAGAACGCCCGCTCATGGGTGGAGGTCAGCACCACCGCGCGTACGTCACGGTCGGCGGCCAGCGCGGCACACGCGCCGCCGATGGACCGGGCCATGGCAGAGGAGACCGCGTTCATGGCCTTCGGCCGATCGAGGACGAGTTCGGCGACGTACCCGTGCCGCCGCACCACGACGAACTCCCCGAACCGTTCCTCACCCATGACGCCCTCCTGGTTAACGCGGGTTAACTACGACCGCCCCGATCATCGCAGCCCGCGTCCACGCAAGGGAAGAACGGGCGGGGCCGGAACCGAGACGAAACCCCTCTCCTCGTTCGGGTGACATCGCACCGATCTCCCGAAATCCCGCTCCCGGGAGCGCATAACGTGCGCACCGCCCAGGCGCACCGGGGGCGCGAGCGCAACGGGGAGGGATCGCGATGACGGACACGACGACCAGGCCGGTCGAGACAGGCACACCGAGGCATGCCCAGGTCCCGCGCCAGTTCACACCCCCGGCCCGGTCCTGGACGCCTCCCCCGCCGCCCGCCCCAGAGCCACCGCCCGTCCCCCTCTCCACCCGCCCCCGGGGCCGGCACCGCAAGCCCCGCCCGCGCAAGGTCCTGCTCGCGGCGGGCGGCTTCGCGCTGGCCGCCGGTGTCCTGAGCCTCGTACGGCTGGCGCCCGACGGCGGAGTGGGCGGCGTCGGCAACACCCAGGCCCAGGCCGACCTGGACACGGACACGGGGACGACCGGCGACACGACCAGGGACACGAACGGGGACACCTCCGCCGACCGCACCGACAACGCGGCGGCCACCGTAGGCACCACTCCCACGCCGAACCCGTCGGCGAGCGCCCCCATGGGCGGCGCGACGCCCGCACCCACCACCCCGCCCCCGACCGCACTCCCGACGGCTCTCCCGAGCGCGACCGGCCCCCTGCGGCCCCAGCCCCTGGGCCCGTACCCCACGCCACCCGGAGCCGCCCCCGACGCCACCACGATCCCGCAGCAGCCCAGCACACCGGGACCGACCGCCACACCCGGACGGCCACCGGCCACGGCACCGACACCGGCCCCACTAGCGCCCCAGCCCCCGCAGCAGGAGGCCCCGGCGCCCCAGGCCCCCGCCCCGGCCCCACAGCCCTCCGCACCCGGCGGAGTCTGCGTACCGCTGATCGGCCTGTGCGTGGACGCGCTGAACCACCGCCACTGAGCGGAGGGAGGAAACGAAGGAAACAGGGAAAGGCGGGCGGTCCTACGCCGGTGCGGCCCGCCGGGTCAGCAGCCAGGGCTCGACCACGCCCAGCCCGCGCACCGGGCGCTGCCACATCGGCTGGAGCGCGAAACGGTACACCGGCGGCTCCTCGCCCTCCTTCTCCGCGGCGGCAGCGGCCTCGGCCGCCTCCGCCTCGGAGGCGGGCGCGTCCCCGGTCCTGATCAGCTCCTGCGCGAACGCCGCGTCGACGAGCACGGCGTCCCGTGGCGCTATCGACGTCAACCGGGAGGCCAGGTTCACCGTCGACCCGAACACATCACCCATACGGGTGGTCACCGTGCCGAAGGCCATCCCGACCCGCAGCTCGGGCATCGTCTCGTCGTGTGCCATCGTCTCGATCAGCCGCAGCGCGATCTCGGCGGCGACACCGGCGTCGTCCGCCGCGTACAGCACCTCGTCGCCGAGCGTCTTGACGAGCCGCCCGCCGTTCGCGGCCACCAGGTCGGCGGCCGTGGTCTCGAAGGCCTCGACGAGTTCGCCGAGTTCCTCCTCCTCCATACGACGGGTCAGCCGCGTGAACCCGACAAGGTCGGCAAAGCAGACGGCGAGCCGCCGGTCGACCATCTCCTCGTCGTCGGCGGCCTGGACGACCCGTCCGGTCGCGGCGGCGAGCTGGCGCCGCCAGACGTACACGATGAACTCCTCCAGCTCGGGCAGGAGCAGCTCGATCAGCGGATACGTCACCTCGGTGCGCGTCATTCCGGGTTCGGGCGGCTCGGTCAGCCCCTCCAGGAAGGAGTCGATCTGCCATTCCGCCAGCCGGGCGGTGGTCTGCCCCGTGGAACGCGCCACCTGTACGGCCATCGCCTCGCTCAGCAGCCCCGCCTCGACGAGACCGGCGAGCCGGCGCAGCGCGAGGACGTCCGCCTCGGTCAGCGCCTTGGCCTGCCCGATGTCGGCGAAGCCCATCGCCCGCCAGAAACGGGAGGCCAGCTCCATGGAGACACCGGCGCTGCGGGCGGCCTGAAAGGGGGTGTAGCGCCGCTCGGCCCCGAGAATGAGCTGTTCGAGCCGCAGGGCGAGCGGGTCCTCACCGGGGTCGGCGTCCTGCCCGTCCACCCGGCCGCCCGCCGTGTCGGAGCCCGTGTCGTCGACGGTCACGCCTGCTGCCCTTCCGATCTGTCACGGTCAGATATCGACCGCCCTCAACGATACGGCCTCACCCTGTTAGGTCCAGCAGGGAAGAGATGCAGTAAACGGGTGGGTGAGTGGGAAACAAGGCCTGTGCGGCATCGGCCCAGCCCCGAAAGCACCGGCCAGGCCGAACCTATGCCGGCCGCAGATGCACCACGTCCCCCGCCCCCACCGGCTCCTGCACCCCCTCCGCCGTGGCCAGCACCAGCCTCCCGTCCCCGTCGACGGCCACCGCCTCCCCCACCACAGACCTCTCCCCCGGCAACTCCGCCCGCACAGTCCGCCCCAACGTCGCGCACCCCGCCGCATACGTCTCCTGCAGCCCGGACAGCACCGGATCCCCCTCCACCACCCGCCACCGCACGTACCACTGCTCCAGCGACCGCAGCACCGCCCGCAGCAGCGGATCCCGGTCCGTCCCCACGGCCCCCGCCAACGCCAGCGACCCGGCGGTCGGCACCGGCAGTTCGTCCTCGCGCAGGGTGACGTTGATGCCGATGCCGATCACCACCGCGTCCGTACCGGCGCGCTCCGCGAGGATCCCGCCCGCCTTGCGCTCCGCGCCCCCGACGTTCACCAGCAGGTCGTTGGGCCATTTGAGGGACGTATCGACGCCCGCGGCCCGCGACAGCCCCGTCGCCACCGCGACCCCGGTCAGCAGCGGCAGCCAGCCCCAGCGGGCCACCGGCACCTCCGTCGGCTTCAGCAGTACGGAGAAGAACAGCCCGGAGCGGGCGGGCGCCGTCCACTGCCGGTCCAGCCGCCCGCGCCCGGCGGTCTGCTCCTCGGCGACCAGGACCAGCCCCTCCTCCGCCTTGCCCGCACCCGCGAGGGCGACGAGATCGGCGTTCGTGGACCCCGTACGGCGGACCACCTCGACCCCCGACCAGAGCCCGCCCTCCCTGACCAGCGCCCGACGCAGCGCACCGGCGCCCAGCGGCGGCCGGTCGAGATCGGACCAGCGCCCGTCGTTCCCCGCTGAACCCGCTGATCCCTCTGAACCTGCTGCACCCTCGGTGTTGTCTGAGTCATCTCGCGGCGTCATGCAAGCCACACTAGATGTGGTAAACGCCGCACTGCCGATGGGTAGGCACCCCACTACGCTACGGATGAGTAGCCAATCCCCCTTCTGAGCACGTCACTCTTTGCAGGGAGCCGCATCCCGATGGCCGAGCCGGTAAAGCCGCAGCAGATCGACATCCACACCACCGCTGGCAAGCTCGCGGACCTGCAACGCCGCTTCGACGCGGCGACGCACGCCGGATCGGCACGGGCTGTCGAGAAGCAGCACGCCAAGGGCAAGCTGACGGCCCGTGAGCGGATCGAACTGCTCCTCGACGAGGACTCGTTCGTCGAGCTGGACGAGTTCGCCACGCACCGCTCGACCAACTTCGGCCTGGAGAACAACCGCCCGTACGGCGACGGTGTCGTCACCGGATACGGGACCGTCGACGGCCGTCCGATCGCCGTGTTCTCCCAGGACTTCACCGTGTTCGGCGGCGCGCTGGGCGAGGTGTACGGCCAGAAGATCGTCAAGGTCATGGACTTCGCGCTGAAGACCGGCTGTCCGGTCATCGGCATCAACGACTCGGGCGGCGCCCGTATCCAGGAGGGCGTGGCGTCGCTGGGCGCGTACGGCGAGATCTTCCGCCGCAACACCCATGCGTCCGGGGTCATCCCGCAGATCAGCCTCGTCGTGGGCCCCTGCGCGGGCGGAGCGGTCTACTCCCCGGCCATCACCGACTTCACGGTCATGGTCGACCAGACCTCGCACATGTTCATCACCGGTCCTGACGTCATCAAGACGGTCACCGGCGAGGACGTCGGCTTCGAGGAGCTGGGCGGCGCGCGCACCCACAACTCCGCGTCGGGCGTGGCCCATCACATGGCCGGCGACGAGAAGGACGCCATCGAGTACGTCAAGCAGCTGCTGTCGTACCTGCCGTCCAACAACCTCAGCGAGCCCCCGCTGTTCCCGGAGGAGGCGGACCTCGCCGTCACGGACGAGGACCGCGAGCTGGACGTCCTGATCCCGGACAGCGCGAACCAGCCGTACGACATGCACACGGTGATCGAACACGTCCTGGACGACGCCGAGTTCTTCGAGACGCAGGCGCTCTTCGCGCCCAACATCCTCACCGGGTTCGGCCGGGTGGAGGGCCGTCCGGTCGGGATCGTCGCCAACCAGCCGATGCAGTTCGCGGGTTGCCTCGACATCGACGCGAGCGAGAAGGCCGCCCGCTTCGTGCGTACCTGCGACGCCTTCAACGTCCCGGTCCTCACCTTCGTGGACGTCCCCGGCTTCCTCCCGGGCGTCGACCAGGAGCACACCGGCATCATCCGCCGCGGCGCCAAGCTGATCTACGCCTACGCGGAGGCGACGGTCCCCCTCATCACGGTCATCACCCGCAAGGCCTTCGGCGGCGCCTACGACGTCATGGGCTCCAAGCACCTGGGTGCCGACCTCAACCTGGCCTGGCCGACCGCCCAGATCGCCGTCATGGGCGCCCAGGGCGCGGTCAACATCCTGCACCGCCGCACGATCGCGGAGGCGGAGGCGAACGGGGAGACCGCCGAAAACGCAGAGGTGGTCCGCGCCCGCCTGATCCAGGAGTACGAGGACACCCTCCTCAACCCCTACATCGCGGCCGAGCGCGGCTACGTCGACGCGGTGATCCTGCCGTCCGACACCCGCCGCCATGTCGTACGGGGCCTGCGCCAGCTCCGTACGAAGCGCGAGTCCCTGCCCCCGAAGAAGCACGGCAACATCCCCCTCTAGACCGTTCAGGAGCCGCTGTGAACATCAAGGTCGTACGGGGCAACCCGACCCCCGAGGAGCTGGCCGCCGCCCTGGCGGTGGTCCGAGCCCGCGCCGTGGCAGCGTCCTCCACGACGCCCGGCACCCCGCGAACAAGGGACGCGTGGTCGGACCCGTCAAGGATCGCGACCCACCACGTCCCCCAACCGAGCCCGACATCCTGGACCCGCACCTACTGGCCGAGCTGAGCACCCCAAAGGGGCGCGAGGAACCGCGCACAGAAGGACAACAAAGGGCGCCGATTTGAGTACGGCTACTCAGGCGCCCCAACCCGCAGAGCGCCACGCTGGATGGCATGTTGTGGTCCGACCCGGAGAACGAGCCGCCGAAGGAACTGCGCGAAGCGCAGCAGATGCTTCGGCGGCTCGGGTTTCTCATGGCACTGGCCATGCTGCTCGCGATGATCGTTCTCGGCGTGTTGTAGGCCAACCCCCGCCGATACCCTGACCGCATGACCGATCAGCCACGCCGCCGCCTCGTACTCGCCTCGCAATCACCCGCCCGGCTCAACCTGCTCAGGCAGGCAGGACTCGACCCCGAGGTGATCGTCAGCGGGTTCGACGAGGACGCCGTGACCGCGCCGACCCCCGCCGAACTGGCCCTCGCCCTCGCCGAGGCCAAGGCCTCCGTGGTGGCCGCGAAGCCCGAGGTGCGGGGCGCGCTGGTGATCGGCTGCGACTCCGTCCTCGACCTGGACGGCGAGGCCTACGGCAAGCCCGCCGACGCCGAGGAGGCCACCGCCCGCTGGAAGGCGATGCGCGGCCGGGCGGGCACGCTCCAGACGGGCCACTGCGTCTGGGACACGGCGAACAACCGCCATGTGTCGGCCACCGCGTCCACCGTCGTCCGATTCGGCGAGCCGACGGACGAGGAGATCGCCGCGTACGTCGCCTCGGGCGAGCCCCTCCACGTCGCCGGGGCGTTCACGCTCGACGGCCGCTCGGCACCGTTCATCGACGGCATCGACGGCGGCCACGGCAATGTGATCGGCATCAGCCTGCCCCTCGTACGCAGGCTGCTCGCCGAACTGGGCGTCGGGATCACGGAGTTGTGGACGCCCGGGGAGAAGTAGCGATCAGAGGGTGCTGGGCGTCGGCGGAGGTGTGAGCGGGGAGCCACCGTTCCCCTTGGCCGGGGAGCCGCTCTCGCCCGTACCGCCCGCGTCACCCGCACCGCCCGTGCCGTCCTCGGGGCCCTGCGCCGCCGCCGTGGTGCCGTTCTGCCGGTCGTACGTCATCAGCAGGAGCACCACCAGGGTCATCACCACGACCATGGTCAGGAACGCCGTCCAGCCCACCAGCCCCCAGGCGAACGCCCCCAGCAGCGCGTGCACCACGGCCACGCTGATCAGCAGGATGCGGCCGAGGCCGGCCGGGGAGCGGTCGCGCAGGGCGACGAGCAGGGCCACCACCCCGCACAGCCCGAAGTAGGCGCCGAAGACCAGGCCGCCGACCTTCGAGGACACGGACATCATGTCCGGGTCGAGACCGGCGAGGGACATCTGCTGGTTGTCGACGACCGTCCCCAGGAGCCAGTTCAGCGCTGCGACGCCGAACGCCTCCACGAACAGGACGACCGCGACGATCCAAGCCACCGGTCTGCGGACCACTGGCCCCCACCCACTTTCGACTGCCGCGCGTGCGGCTAGTACTACGTTCGGTTGGTACTACCTTCGGTACAGCGTGAACGCTACTAACGGGTAAACGCGCGGACAAGGGGCGGACACGGGTTCGGCGGAGGTTGCTCGACGGGCAAAGAATCATTGGGCCGTTCGTAGGGACTCCACAAAGAAACGGAGTGGGCCGCAGCACGCTCTCACAGAGACCTTGACCACATGAGGGGGCTAGGGTTTCCCGCAGGAGTCCTGCATAAGTAGGTGCGACAAGGGATTTCGCGGGTCGAGCGAGCCTCGTATCACGCTCCGTGTGGGCAAGCTCACCAGTGGGGACGGGTCGATGCGCCGTGTCGGCAGTCCCTAAACTCGGCTTGTTTCAAGGAGGGAGCCTCAATCGTGCGCAAGGTGCTCATCGCCAACCGTGGCGAAATCGCTGTCCGCGTTGCCCGGGCCTGCCGGGATGCCGGGATCGCGAGCGTGGCCGTGTACGCCGACCCGGACCGGGACGCTCTGCATGTCCGCGCCGCGGATGAGGCGTTCGCCCTGGGCGGTGACACCCCGGCGACCAGCTATCTCGACATCGCCAAGGTGTTGCAAGCCGCCAAGGACTCCGGGGCGGACGCGATCCATCCCGGATACGGCTTCCTCTCGGAGAACGCCGACTTCGCCCAGGCCGTCCTCGACGCGGATCTGACCTGGATCGGCCCGCCCCCGCAGGCCATCCGTGACCTCGGTGACAAGGTCGCCGCCCGTCATATCGCCCAGCGCGCCGGTGCCCCACTGGTCGCCGGCATGCCCGACCCGGTCTCCGGATCCGACGAGGTCGTCGCCTTCGCCCAGGAGCACGGCCTGCCGATCGCCATCAAGGCCGCCTTCGGCGGTGGCGGACGCGGCCTGAAGGTCGCCCGGACCCTCGAAGAAGTCCCCGAGCTGTACGACTCCGCGGTCCGTGAGGCCGTGGCCGCCTTCGGGCGCGGGGAGTGCTTCGTCGAGCGCTACCTCGACAAGCCCCGGCACGTGGAGACGCAGTGCCTGGCCGACTCCCACGGCAACGTGGTCGTCGTGTCCACGCGTGACTGCTCCCTCCAGCGCCGCCACCAGAAGCTGGTGGAGGAGGCCCCGGCGCCGTTCCTGTCCGAGGCGCAGGTCGCCGAGCTGTACGCGTCGTCGAAGGCGATCCTGAAGGAGGCCGGCTACGTCGGCGCCGGGACCGTCGAGTTCCTCGTCGGCATGGACGGCACGATCTCCTTCCTGGAGGTCAACACCCGACTCCAGGTGGAGCACCCGGTCACCGAGGAGGTCGCCGGCATCGACCTCGTACGCGAGATGTTCCGTATCGCCGACGGCGAGGAACTCGGCTACGGCGACCCGGAGTTGCGCGGCCATTCCTTCGAGTTCCGCATCAACGGCGAGGACCCGGGCCGGGGCTTCCTGCCCGCCCCGGGAACCGTCACCACCTTCGCCCCGCCGTCCGGCCCCGGCGTCCGCCTGGACGCGGGCGTCGAGTCCGGCAGCGTGATCGGCCCGGCGTGGGACTCTCTCCTCGCCAAGCTGATCGTCACCGGCGCCACCCGTGAGCAGGCCCTTCAGCGCGCGGCCCGTGCGCTGGCCGAGTTCCAGGTCGAGGGCATGGCCACTGCCATCCCCTTCCACCGTGCGGTGGTCACCGACCCGGCTTTCGCCCCCGAACTGACGGGCAGCCAGGACCCCTTCACGGTCCACACCCGGTGGATCGAGACCGAGTTCGTCAACGAGATCAAGCCCTTCGCCGCGCCGACCGACGCCGAGGCGGAGGACGACACGGACCGGGAGACGATCGTCGTCGAGGTCGGCGGCAAGCGCCTGGAGGTCTCCCTCCCGTCCTCGCTGGGCATGTCCCTGGCCCGCACCGGCCTCGCGGCGGGCGCCAAGCCCAAGCGCCGCGCGGCCAAGAAGTCGGGCCCGGTGGCCTCCGGCGACACTCTCGCCTCCCCGATGCAGGGCACCATCGTCAAGGTGGCCGTCGAGGAGGGCCAGGAGGTCAAGGAGGGCGACCTGGTCGTCGTCCTGGAAGCCATGAAGATGGAACAGCCCCTCAACGCCCACAAGGCCGGCACCATCAAGGGCCTCGCGGCAGAGGTAGGCGCGTCCCTGACGTCGGGCGCCCCCATCTGCGAGATCAAGGACTGACGGTACGAAGTTACGAGGCGCCCGGCAGGCTGAGCGATCAGCCACCGGGCGCTTCACTTTCTGGCGAACGGTGCGGGCAGTTTTTAGGGGCGCGGGGAACTGCGCGACAAGCCCCCACGGACCCGCACCCGACACACAACCACCGGATGGCATGCTGAACCCCCGGACCAAGCACACGAAGGCCAGGTGAACCATGGCCCACCCGCCAGCAGGCCTCCGCTCAGACGCCCGCCGCAACTACGAACGTCTGCTCACAGAAGCCCGCGCCGCCTTCGCCGCACACGGCACAGACACCTCCCTCGAAGACGTCGCCCGCCGCGCAGGCGTAGGCATCGGCACCCTCTACCGCCACTTCCCCAACCGCCACGCCCTGATGAGCGCGGTCTTCGAGGACGCGGTCAGCGACCTACTGGCCCGCTCCCGCGAACTGCTCACCGCCCCGGACCCATGCGCCGCGCTGGTGACCTGGCTGCGCGAGATCGTCACGCACGCCGGCGAGTACCGCGGCCTGGCCCGGGCGCTCATGTCGGTGTCGTACGACGCCGACTCGGCGCTGGCCAGGTGCAGCAACCCGATGCGGGCGGCGGGCGCGGCCCTGCTCACCCGCGCCCAGCAGGCCGGCACCCTGCGCACCGACGTCTCCATCGGCGACCTGCTCCAGCTCACCAACGCCATCGCACTGGCGGCCGAGGAGACCCCGGACGACCCGGGCCTGGCCGACCGCCTCCTGACCCTGACACTGCGGGGCGTGAAGGCCTGAGAGCCTGTACGGCGGTCAGCGCCGGCGGAGATCCGCCACCCGGGCCCGCTCCCGCTCCCGTTCGCGCTCACCCGGTCCGCCAGGCTGCTCACCCAGCATCGTGCCGCGCAGCGGATGACCCGCCGCACCGCCGGGCAGCTGTCCCCGGCGCGGGTTGGGCAGCGGCACGTCCCGGCGCTGTTGGCGTGCCGGGGCCTGCTCACCGCCCCCCGCTCCACTGCCCGGGGAACTGTTCCCCGAGCCCGAGGATCCGGCGACCGCGATCTGCACTCCCTGGTCGGCCAGGGCCTGCAGTTCCGTACCGGCGCGGTCGTCGTGGACGGGCGGTTCGTCCGTGACGAGGCGGGTGATCACATCCGTGGGCACGGTCTGGAACATGGTGTCCGCACCGAGCTTGGTGTGATCGGCGAGCACGACGACCTCGGCGGCGGCCTGCACCAGCGCGCGGTCGACGGACGCCGACAGCATGTTGGAGGTGGACAGCCCGCGTTCGGCGGTGAGCCCGCTTCCGGAGAGGAAGGCCTTGGACACCCGCAGCCCGTGCAGGGACTGCTCGGCGCCACTTCCGACCAGGGCGTAGTTGGAACCGCGCAGAGTGCCGCCGGTCATCACGACCTCCACCCGGTTTGCGTGGGCCAGCGCCTGGGCCACCAACAGGGAGTTGGTGACGACGGTCAGCCCGGGGACCCGCGCGAGCCGGCGTGCCAGCTCCTGCGTGGTGGTCCCCGCCCCGACCACGATGGCCTCGCCCTCTTCGACGAAGCTCGCGGCGAGGTCGGCGATGGCCGTCTTCTCGGCGGTCGCGAGATGGGATTTCTGCGGAAAGCCGGACTCCCGCGTGAAGCCGCCCGGCAATACCGCACCGCCGTGCCGGCGGTCGAGGAGTCCTTCTGCCTCCAGTGCGCGCACGTCCCGCCGTACGGTCACTTCGGAGGTCTGGACGACGCGGGCGAGCTCACGGAGCGACACGGCCCCATTCGCTCGCACCATTTCGAGGATCAATTGACGACGTTCTGCAGCGAACACGAAACTGACAGTAACCCCAACGACCGTCTGCTTTCAGCAGTTTGCGCCGAATAACAGAAGTTGTTCGCATGGGGGTACGAGAAGTGGTATACGCGCCTATCCGCTCCGCCTATGCCCTACGAATGGGCCGCAACTCCCCGTGACCAGCGGGAAGTTCCACCGGGGCGGTCAGGCCTCGCCCGCCGCCTTGCGCGTGTGGAGCTGCCGGGCGACCTCGGCGATCGATCCGGAAAGGGACGGATAGACCGTGAACGCGTTCGCGATCTGCTCGACCGTCAGATTGTTGTCGACCGCGATCGAGATCGGGTGGATGAGTTCGGAGGCGCGCGGCGACACGACACACCCCCCGACGACAATCCCCGTACCCGGCCGGCACATGAGCTTGACGAAGCCGTCGCGGATGCCCTGCATCTTCGCGCGCGGATTGCGCAGCAGCGGGAGCTTCACGACCACGGCGTCGATCTTGCCGCTGTCGACGTCGGCCTGGGTGTAGCCGACGGTGGCGATCTCGGGGTCGGTGAAGACGTTGGAAGAGACGGTCTTCAGGTTCAGCGGGGCCACCGCGTCGCCGAGGAAGTGGTACATGGCGATCCGGCCCTGCATGGCGGCGACGGACGCGAGGGCGAAGACGCCGGTCACGTCACCGGCGGCGTACACGCCGGGAGCGGTCGTCCTGGACACCTTGTCGGTCCAGATGTGCCCGGAGTCGCGGAGCTTGACCCCGGCCTCCTCCAGCCCCATTCCGGCACTGTTGGGAATGGCTCCCACGGCCATCAGACAGTGCGAGCCGCTGATGACCCGTCCGTCGGAGAGGGTGACCTCGACACGGTCGCCGACGCGCTTGGCGGACTCGGCGCGGGAGCGGGCCATGACGTTCATGCCACGGCGCCGGAAGACCTCTTCGAGGACGGCGGCGGCGTCCGGGTCCTCACCCGGCAGCACACGGTCACGGGAGGAGACGAGGGTGACCTTGGAGCCGAGGGCCTGGTAGGCACCGGCGAACTCGGCACCGGTGACACCGGACCCGACCACGATCAGCTCTTCGGGCAGCTCGGTGAGGTCGTAGACCTGGGTCCAGTTGAGGATGCGCTCGCCGTCGGGCTGCGCGTCGGCCAGCTCGCGCGGGTGTCCGCCGGTGGCGATCAGCACGGCGTCGGCGACGAGGGTCTCCTCGGTGCCGTCCGCCGCCCGGACGACGACCTTGCGGGAGCCGTCGATGGCCTGCATGCCGTCGAGACGGCCACGGCCGCGCAGGACGCGGGCACCGGCCCGGGTCACGGAGGCTGTGATGTCGTGCGACTGGGCGAGGGCGAGCCGCTTCACCCGTCGGTTGACCTTGTCGAGGTCGACGCCGACGACGCGGGCGGCCTGCTGGTCGGGTGGGGTGTCGTCGGCGACGATGATCCCCAGTTCCTCGTACGACGAGTCGAAGGTGGTCATCACCTCGGCCGTGGCGATCAGGGTCTTCGACGGTACGCAGTCGGTGAGCACCGACGCCCCGCCCAGACCGTCGCAGTCGACGACGGTCACCTCCGCGCCGAGCTGCGCTGCCACCAGCGCAGCTTCGTATCCGCCGGGTCCGCCACCAATGATCACGATCCGAGTCACATGCTCCATTGTCCCGCATGCCCCGAGGTGCCCACGCCCCGGGGCATGTGTGGCCGTGCGGGACCGGTGCGGGCGCACGGTTGTACGGGTGCGGAAGGGGCCTGTGCTGTCGGAGTGACGGCCGTGTCCGCTGCCGTACTCTCGACCCATGTCGCTCTACGCCGCCTACGCCGGCAATCTCGACGCGCGGCTCATGACGCGTCGCGCACCGCACTCGCCGCTGCGCGCCACCGGGTGGCTGACCGGCTGGCGGCTGACGTTCGGCGGCGAGCACATGGGCTGGGAGGGCGCCCTCCCGACGATCGTCGAGGCCCCCCGCTCACAGGTCTTCGTCGCCCTGTACGACATCGCCCCGCCCGACGAGGAGTCGCTGGACCGCTGGGAGGGCGTGGGCCTCGACATCTACCGCCGGATGCGGCTGCGCGTCCACACGCTGGAGGGCGAGGAACCGGCGTGGGTGTACGTCCTCAACGGGTACGAGGGCGGCCTGCCGTCGGCCCGGTACCTGGGCGAGATCGCCGACGCGGCGGAGTCGGCGGGCGCGCCGCACGACTATGTGATGGAACTGAGAAAACGTCCCTGTTGAGCAGGTTGGGCGGGCGGGTGCCCCTGCCTCGGTTCGGACTTTGGTTGGAAACGACAAGACAACGATCGCCATCCCGTGGCCTCTGTCATCTACGCGCGTAGGCTCCGACCGGATACGCTCTTGCGCGTGAACGCATCTCTTCTTCCGGACGACATCCAGGGCGACCCCCACGCCGCCGCCGACGCCGCCGCCGCGCGCCTGCGGGAGCTGACGGGCGCCGAGACCCACGACGTCGCCCTCGTGATGGGCTCCGGCTGGGCACCGGCAGTGGACGCCCTGGGCGCCCCCGAGGCCGACCTCCCGGTCACCGAGCTGCCCGGATTCCCGCCGCCCGCGGTCGAGGGCCACGGCGGCAGGATCCGCTCGTACCGGATCGGTGACAAGCGCGCGCTGGTCTTCCTGGGCCGCACGCACTACTACGAGGGCCGGGGCGTCGCGTCCGTGGCGCACGGTGTCCGTACCGCCGTGGCCGCCGGCTGCAAGACGATCGTCCTGACCAACGGCTGCGGCGGCCTGCGCGCCGACATGCGTCCCGGCCAGCCGGTCCTGATCAGCGACCACATCAACCTCACGGCGACGTCCCCGATCGTCGGCGCGAACTTCGTGGACCTGACGGACCTGTACTCGCCTCGGCTGCGGGCCCTGTGCAAGGAGATCGACCCGAGCCTGGAGGAGGGCGTGTACGCCCAGTTCACCGGGCCGCACTACGAGACTCCTGCCGAGATCCGGATGGCGCGGGTGATCGGCGCGGACCTGGTGGGCATGTCGACGGTCCTGGAGGCGATCGCGGCGCGTGAGGCGGGGGCCGAGATCCTGGGCATCTCGCTGGTGACGAACCTGGCGGCCGGGATGACGGGCGAGCCCCTCAACCACGAGGAGGTCCTCCAGGCGGGCCGCGACAGCGCAACCCGCATGGGCTCGTTGCTGGCCCAGGTCCTGGACCGCCTGTAGAAACTTTTCTCGCCCCCGCCGCCCCTACCCGTCCCATCCTTCTGGGGGCTGCGCCCCCAGACCCCCCTTTGTCGCGCTGAACGCGCTCGTCCTCAAACGCCGGACGGGCTGGGTTAGTCAGCCCGTCCGGCGTTTGAGGACAAGGCCCGTTCAGGGCCGTAGCGGGGGTCTGGGGGCGCAGCCCCCAGGGATGGGA